>MTOQ01000012.1 GCA_002011735.1 Nitrospirae bacterium JdFR-81
GTTTCCAGTGATGGATCTTGACAGGATGATAGATATCTTTCAGATTTTCTTCCCAAAAAGTCTTAATAAGGGTGGATACTATGTCTCAACCAATGACCTAATGGGCTTTTAAAAACCTTTCTTTTAGAGGAGAAACCCAAAGGAATTGCATTTTTTATGATTTTCTTGTATTATCTTCAGCAAGTTTAAACATAATAAATCGTTGTCTTCTCCGGTTCCCCCTGGAGAGGGGGATATTTTTTTTTATTTTTGCAGGGCTGGTGGATCACGATAGAGGCCCTGTGAGGTAGAAAAAATCTTTTTCTTGAGAGGGAGGAAGCTGGTATGAAGACACTCCTGAAATGGTCTATAGGGATATTCATCCTGGTCATTGTGATCGCCTTTCTCGTCTTTCAGTTCTATCTCAAGCAGGAGCCCTTTGCTGATGCCGATGATTACTGGGCTCAGCTGGAGCGGCATCAGCTTACCCCTGATGTTGAAGGACACTGGAATTATACACTTGGCATGATCGATGCAATAGCCTATTCGCAGAAGCCCTACTTCCCTTTACCCAAGGAGCCGTATGATAAAGAGATGTTCAGCAGGTGGGTTGAAAGATATGGTTATGATAAGGAGAGGCTCAAGAGGGTGTATTATGCCTTCTCCAATGATATGGATTATGGCTGGCCTTCTGAGTTACAGGGGGTTCCCTGGATGCTTGCCATCATGGGTTATGTCTATGCAGCTCCGTCAGTGGCTATCATCGAACCAGGGAAGACGGCCGAGGCCGCCTATGTCTTAAGAGAGCTTATTAATGTCCTGCGGAGTCCTGCTGCGTGGATGGATTTTTCAATTAAACAGGGCTGGGGAAACCCCTTGATAGAACTGGCCCAGTGGAAGGGACCCCTTCTTATAACCGAGGGCCTGTACGCCCTTGTAAGTGGAGATAAGGAAACGTTTGGTCCTGAAATCAGGGCCTTTGCCCAGGATGTATATGAGAGCCAGATGAGAAATCTGAAGCTACCTTACGGTAAGGGTTTCAGTGGAGGGATAGTATGTGAGCCCAACCAGTGGTTCCCCCAGTGTAACATGATGGTTATCCTGGGTTTGAAGCTCTATGATAAGGTCTATGGTGTTGATCCAAAGTATAAGAAAAGCCTTGGAGAGGAGTATCTCAGGAATTACATGAAGTTCCTTAAAGAATATATGACCAACCCACGGACAGGTATGATCTACCGCAGGTTTCATCCATACGGACCACAACAGGTGGACAAGGGTTTCTCTGGATTTACAAATATATATACCATCCTGAACCTCCACCCCTTCGCTCCAGAGCATACAGAGAATATCTACAGGAACATAACGGACCGATACATAAAGAGGGCTCCCCTCGGTCTCGGGAGTTTTATGCTGGAAATACCGGAACGCGATATCTTCCAGAGGATGGTTAACCGTGGTGCCGGTATGCCCGGCATGTTTGGAGAGAGTGCATTGAACCTCTACTTCCTCTGGGCTGCCACACGGGAGTTTGATGACAGGAAGACATTCAACGAGATCCATGCCTTACTCACCAATCTCACCCATCCCTACTACAGACAGGCAGAGATCAGGTTTGATGAGACCAACGGAGACCCCACAGGCCTTGGGGATTACACCATTGGTCAGATACTGAATATGTATAGTGGCTGGTGGCTGTATGCCAAAACCCATGTTGGCTGGAAGACCACCCTGGAGTACGACTGGGCAAGGAATCGTGATAAATATGGACATCCGCTGAATGATCCATAAAGATCTCATATCAGGAAGAGTCTTCTCCACACAGGAACGAGTGTGAGTAACGGTCAGGCAAGGTGTTTTTGTTAAGAAGGGGCTGTCAGGGGATGACAGCCCCTTCTTCTTTGATGAAGCCTCTATAGCAGTGGAACGATCAGGAGTGCAACGATGTTGATGACCTTGATCATGGGGTTGATGGCAGGACCCGCGGTGTCTTTGTACGGGTCACCAACGGTATCGCCTGTAACCGCTGCCTTGTGTGCCTCTGATCCCTTCCCTCCATAAAGGCCATCCTCTATCGCCTTCTTTGCGTTGTCCCATGCACCACCACCGCTCGTCATGGAGATGGCAAGGAAGAGGCCTGTCACGATGCTCCCTATAAGGACACCACCGAGTGCCTCCCTTCCGATTATCATGCCCACAAGGATGGGGACAACGACAGGCATCAGTGCAGGCACCATCATCTGCTTTATCGCAGACTTTGTGACGATATCAACGCACTTTCCATACTCTGGCTTTGCCGTGCCCTCCATGATGCCCTTTATCTCCCTGAACTGCCTCCTCACCTCATCAACAACACCACCTGCTGCCTTTCCAACCGCCTCCATGAGGAGTGAGCCAAAGTAGAATGGTAGCAGTCCGCCTATGAAGAGTCCGACAAGCACCGTCGGGTCTGAGAGCCTGAAGGTGAGGTTCGCACCCCCGAATGACCTTGAGTATTCCGCAAAGAGCACCAGTGCTGCAAGACCTGCAGAGCCGATCGCATAGCCCTTTGTAACTGCCTTTGTTGTGTTTCCGACTGCATCAAGCGGATCTGTTATGTTACGGATCTCATCAGGGAGCTCTGCCATCTCTGCTATTCCACCTGCATTGTCAGTGATTGGGCCATAGGAGTCTATGGCGACAACGATACCGGTCATCGAGAGCATCGAGACAGCGGACAGTGCGATGGCAAACAGTCCTGTAACCGCCTGCTCTGATGTGAGGTTTGTAAACCCGCCTGCTCCGATATAAAAGGCTCCCAGTATCGCACCACTTATGGCCAGGACAGGCAGGCCTGTTGACTTCATGCTCACCGCAAGGCCTGCGATTATGTTGGTTGCATGGCCTGTCTGGCTTGCTGCTGCTATGTGTTTCACAGGATTGAAGCTCTTTGAGGTGAAATACTCTGTGATCATAACGATCAGACCGGTGAGTATGAGCCCTATAAGGGCCGTCAGGAATACGCCACCTGCGGTAAATGCCTGTTCAACACCAGGCATCTTGAGGAACTTCACTGATGCGGCATAGAATGCTATGGCTGCAAGTATGCCTGATGCTGCAAGGCCCTTATAAAGTGCACCCATTATATACTGGCTTTTACCAAGCTTCACGAAGAATGTGCCTATGATCGAGGCTATTATTGATATGCCACCGATAAGCAATGGGAAGACCACCCATGGGCTATCAGGGCCAAAGGCGGTCTTTGCAAGGAGGACCGCTGCCACTAATGTAACGACATAGGTCTCATAGAGGTCTGCTGCCATCCCTGCGCAGTCACCGACATTGTCGCCGACATTGTCTGCTATAACCGCTGGATTCCTTGGGTCGTCCTCTGGTATGCCTGCCTCAACCTTCCCGACGAGGTCTGCACCAACATCCGCTGCCTTTGTGTAGATACCACCAGCGATACGGGCAAAGACACTCATAAGGGAACAGCCAAAACCAAGGCCAACGAGTGCATGGAATGCGTCCTCGATGTGCCCGGACATCGCGGATGTGGTGAGCAGATAGAAGCCGGCTATGCTGAGGAGACCGAGTCCAACGACCATGAGCCCTGTCACAGACCCACCCTTGAAGGCAAGTCTGAGGGCATTGTTGAGGCCACCATGTGCTGCCTGTGCCGTTCTGACATTCGCCCTCACCGTAACCATCATGCCGATATAACCTGCAAGTGCAGAACCGACAGCGCCAAGCAGGAAACCAAAGGCTGTCCAGATGCCAAGACCGGCCACAACGATAAGGATGAAGATCACTATGCCCGCAACAAAGACCGTCTTGTATTCACGGGCAAGGAACGCCTGGGCCCCTTCCCTCACGGCATTTGAGATCGCCTGCATCCGTTCGCTTCCAGGGTCCTGTTTTGTCACCCATGCTGCGGTTGCCAGTGCATAGAAGACCGCAAGCAGACCGCTGAGCAGGGCAAAGATCACTATAGTATTCATCTATATAACCTCCCTTTTAAGATAGTTTTCTGTCCTCATCCCTCGGCCTGCGCCCTATCCCTCCCTGAGTATTTATTAAAGACCATCGCCGTGGTCCTGTAGAAGAGGTGGGCAAGCTTGGAAAATGGCAGATACACAAAGAGCGAGAAGACAAAGACCAGGTGTATGAAGTATATCGGATATGCAAGTATGGCTATGCCTGCAAGCCTCGTGAGCCATGAGAGTATCCCTGATGCCGCGATTACACTGATTATGCCTATGAGGAGCCAGTCGAAATAGCTCCCAAGCCCAACCTTCGGGGCGTTTGCATACCTGTTCTTTATCATGAGTATGATGCCTATCAGCAGGCCTATTGCACCGATAAGGCCGAATAGCTTCACCGGTGTCCCGTAGCCAAACCTGAATGGTGAGTGCTTGCCAAGGATATCAATATAAAGCACACCAAAGCTCGTTGCAATGGCAAGGGATACAAAGCTGTAAAAGACCAGGAGGTGAGAGGTGTATCTGTCCTTGTTAACCCCGCAGTTCTTGAATTTTGAGTGTGGCAGTATCTCCTTCAGGGCCTCGATGACGCTGTTCTTCAGGTTGGTGGTGGTGCAGTCAGGACATCCATACCTCTGCTTCATATCCTGCCAGAACTTCTTTATACCCAGCAGTCCAACGATGACACCGAAGGCCAGGGCGGGTATGAAGATGATCTGGATCGTGTGCACCGGAAACATGTTTGTGAATACGATCTTCCCTGAGGGTATATCAAAATTGGCAGCAAGTGCAAGGATCAGGGCAGGTATTATGAAGAGCAGGGGCAGATACTTCCTGTCGTTCACAATATTAACCAGGAACTTTGGAGAGGAATACTGGGCAATGGTCTGTTTCCTTATCGCACCAAGGACCTCTCCTGGCTTGGCACCCCTTGGGCAATAGGCTGTGCAGTCGTTACACTGGTGACAGAGCCAGACATCGGGGTTGCCGATAAACTTCTCCTTCAGGCCCCACTGCGCCCACACCATCTCCTTCCTGGGGAATGGGTTGTTATCAGGGGTCACGTTGCAGACGACCGAGCATGTGGCACACTGATAACACCTCTTGAGGGTATCGCCACCTGCGGCTATGACACCCTTTACAAAATCAAGGTCAGGCCTTATCACTTGTTCTGCCATATATTTAACCTCCAAAGCTCATGATGCGTGATGAGTAATGTGTAATGAGAACAAATTTTACTCATTACGATTTAAAATTCCTTGAATGGATTCGGCTCGAACTCCTCCATCTTCTCTACATAATCATCGAGTATCTGCGGGAGTTTATCGTAATCAGATATAGAGAGCTGGACGAGCTCCACCCTCTCGGGCTCGAGCATCAGCCTGCCAAGGGTCTCCTGGAGCTTACCAAGCCTCTCCTTTGCAAGCTCACTGCCACGCACAAAGTGGCACTGATAGTTCTCACCAAACTTGCAGCCAAGCAGTATCACTCCATCGATACCCTTTGAGAGGGCATCGGCAATCCATGCAAGGTTGAGGTTACCAAGACACCTCACGGGTACAAACCTTATTGGTGGCAGCTTCTCCCGCCTGATGGCAGCCGCATCAAGGGCCGGATAGGCGTCATTCTCACAGGCAAGGCCGACAAGCCTCAGGCCCTCCTCTGGCACATCCACATTCTTCAGCATCGAGGCTATCATGTTTATATTAAAGTCCTTAAAGTTTATCACGCGCTCAGGACATGCACCGAGGCATGTGCCACACCTCCTGCATCGGGTCATCTTGTGATAGGGTGTGCCCTTTTCATCCTCGTCTATCGCACCGAATGGGCACTCCTCTGTGCACCTCTTACAGGATGTGCACTTCTGGAGGTTGACCTCCGGGTAGGTCTGATCCCATGCCCTTGGATGCACTGAATAACCATTCGCCACGGCCTCAACACACTGGATCGCCTTCATCGCGGCACCCATGGCATCCTCGATACACTGGAGCATGTTCATGGGCTGTCTAACACTGCCTGCTGCATAGATGCCCGTACGCCTCGTCTCATACTGGAAGCATATATAGTTTGAGTCTGTATAACCATAGGCCTCATCAAGCACAGGGAGCTCGGGGCCCTGACGATACTGGAGTTTGAGGATGTTCGGAACCTTATGGGGTTCAAGTGGTGCGTTGGGATCAGGCTTTCCACCTGATGCAGCAAGCTGTTCATCGTATATCTTCTTCCATTTTGCAAGCTCTTCGGGCTCAACCTTTGTATTCGGCTCCATGCCCACCGCAAGCACAACAAGGTCTGCCTCTATCTTCACATCCCCACCAAGCAGGGTGTCCTTCACACTGACATAGAGGCTGCCGCCCGAGACGTCAACACCTGTAACCTCACCCTTTGTGAGCATGACCCCAGGGTCGTCCTGCATCTTCTTATAGAAGAGTTCATATTGCCCTGGTGTCCTCATGTCCTTGTATATGATATAGGCCATCGCATCAGGGTTCAGCCTCCTCACATATGAGGCCTGCTTCAGCGATGTGAGACAGCAGTATGAGGAGCAGTATGGTAGGTGGTTCGGATCCCTTGAGCCCGCACACTGGATAAACGCAACCCTCTTGACCTCCCTTCCGTCAGATGGCCTCGTGATCCTGCCCTTTGATGCGATCTCCTCCATCTGGAGGTTTGTGATGACATCAGGGCTCTTGCCATATCCAAGGTGTTCAAGCTTGTTGGCATCATACGGCCTGAAGCCTGCGGCCAGCACGATCGCACCTGCTATCCTCTTCTGCAGTCCATCGGCTGTCTTTATCTCCACCTCGAACTGCCCTGGGAAGCCTGATATCTTATCTATCTCGGATGATGTGAAGACCTCTATATTTGAATGGGACCTCACCCTCTCTATGGTGGCCTTTACCGTCGGCTCTTCAAGGTCTTCAAATGGATACCTCTGTGGAAGCTGTTTGTGCAATCTGGATGCCCAGCCACCAAGCTCATCGCCCTTCTCAACAAGATAGACCTTGTAGCCTGCATCAGCCACACCAAGGGCAGAGGTCATGCCTGTTATGCCACCACCGATGACGAGTATGTCCTTGCTCGGCTGTTCAAGGAGGTATGGCTCGGGGAGGTCTGAGTTCTGTGTCCTCACAATCCCCATCCTCACATAGTCCTCGGCAAGGGCCTGTGTCTCCTCCTCCTTTGGAGGTTGAGTCCATGCGACCAGCTCCCTTATGTTGGCCCTCTCCACGACCGTGCCATTAAAACTGAATTCCTGATGTTTTGCACGGGGAGAGCAGGCCACGATCAGGACTGCATTCACCCCCTCTCCCTTGATGTCACCCTTTATGAGATCCAGCCCCTCGGGACTGCAGAGGATGTCATGAGTCTTACATACAGGAACCTTATACTCCTTCTCGGCAACCTCGACCAGCTTCTCGACCTCCACTGCATCGGCGATACCACAACCCTTACATATATAAACCCCTATCTTCTTTTCCATCAGGATAACCTCCCTAAAATCTGTATGGCCTTAAGGGCAGCGCCTGTGGCATCCTGCACCGACTGTGCAACATCCATTGGGTTCTTTGCACAGCCAACTGCAAATATACCAGGCCTGTCCCTGTCAGGGACTACAAAGCCGTTCTCATTGACCCTCACCTCATCAGGCAGCTTCACCTCTGAGACCGTTGGGGCCATTCCGGTGGCAAGGACACAGAGGTCAACGGCCATCTTCTTCTTCTGGCCCGCAAGTATGTCCTCATACTCCACGATGATGTCCTTTGTTGAGACATCCTCATATACCTTTGCAACCTTACCCTTGATGAGGGAGATATTCTCATCCTCCTTCACCTTATTGAGAAACCGCTCGAATGAGGTCCCTGGTGTCCTGAGGTCTATATAGAACATATAGGCCTTTGAATCAGGATACTGCTCCCTCACATATGTTGCCTGTTTGAGCGAGGCAAGACAGCACACCGCTGAACAGAACGGGAGGTGGTTCTCATCCCTTGAGCCTGCACACTGGACGAATGCAACCCTCTTGACCTCCCTTCCATCAGACGGCCTGGTGAGCTTGCCCTTTGTGGGACCATTTGGTGAGGCAAGCCTCTCCATCATCACATTGGTTATGATATCAGGGCTCGTCCCGAAGCCAAGGTTATCCATCCTTGATGCATCATAAGGCTTCCACCCTGTCGCAAGGATGATGGCTCCGGCATTGATCTCTATCACCTCGGGCTTCATATTCAGGTCGATCGCATTGTATTTGCACGCATCAACACACTTTGCACAGTCAGACTTCTTGCATGCAACATCGTCTATTACATATTTAAACGGGAAGGCGTGTTCGTAAGGGATGTATGCGGCCTTCCTCTTGTCAAGGCCGAAGTTAACATCATTAGAGACCTCCACAGGGCATGCCTCTGTGCATGCATTACAACCCACACACCTGTCGTTGACATAACGGGGGTTTAACTGGATAGAGATGTTATAGTTGCCTGCACTACCCTCTATCCTCTCGATCTCCGCGAGGGTGTAGAACCTTATCCTCGGGTTGAACTTTATCCTCCTGAAGTTTATCTCAAGACCACAGGTAGGAGGACAGAGCTTGGGGAAGTACTTATTCATCCTCGCCACCCTGCCACCAAGGAAGGGTGTCTTCTCCACTATTACAGCATTATAACCCGCCTCTGCCGCCTCCACAGCAGCAGTAAGGCCGCTTATGCCGCCTCCCACAACAAGGATCGTCTTCTCTTGTTCTGCCATAAACAAGCCTCCATAAAAAGGGTTATTAAGGCCATCAGTTCATGATGACCTTAATAACCCTCTGGGTGCCAGCAAACGGCACCCAGAGGGGATCTGCCTTAGCTCACGATCTGGACATATGGCCTCTTGGAGAGGGTCCACTCGTCCTTCTCTGCGTCGTACTTTGCGATGGTGAAGCACTTCCAGTTGTCGTCATCGATGAAGTCCTTGTCAGCCCTGTAGTAGTAGCCAGGATACCTGGACTCCTCTCTGAAGAGGATGGACCTTGCATGTGCCTCAGCAGTGATCACCCTGTGATAGTTCTCCCAGCATCTGAGGAGTTCATGGAGGTTTGACGCAGCAAGCCTGTTGGCATCCTCCTTGAGGAGCTGGAGCCTCCTGAGGCCCTCCTCTATCATGGTCTTACTTGTCTTGAACCATGTGCCCACACCACCGAAGTACTCGTCCGCTATCTTCATGAGCCTCTTCTGGAACTGGTCGGGCTTTATGAAGTGAGGGTTCACGCTTATGTGGTGTGGTGAGGTTGTGTAGGTCTTGTACTTCTCGTAGATCTCAAACGGCAGATACATCTCGGCAACAAGATCATCCACATTCTCCCTCAGTGTGGGGTTGAAGTCCATGTGGTCGAGGATATAGGCGATGGCCGCCTTGCCTGCAATCCTTCCCTCAGCGTGTGAGCCTGATGAGAACTTATGTCCTGAGGCACCGCAGGTGTCACCAGCCATAAAGAGGCCATTAACAGTGGACATCCTGTTGTAGCCCCAGTGCCACTCAGCAGGTGCACCAGGTATATCGCCAGGACCACTCACCCAGAAGCCCGCGCAGCCTGCATGAGAGCCAAGGAAGTAGGGCTCTGACGGGATGATCTCTGACGGGACCTTGTCAGGCTCGATGTTGTTTGCTGCCCACATACCTGCCTGACCGATGGTCATGTCCAGGAAGTCCTCCCATGCCTCTGCCTCAAGGTGCTTGAGCTTCTTCTTACCCTCCTTCTCACCAAGCTTCTCCACGAACAGCTTACCTATCTCAGCCATTGCCTTGTCTGTATGCATCAGGATCGGTGCCTTACCACGGATCATCGCCTCCATCATCAGGTGGTTCCTGATACAGGTACCCATGGTATCCACATACTTGCCATACTTCTTCTTTGCGTCCTCCACATACTCGGGATTTGCACAGTAATCATCTCCCTCACTGTCTGTGGCCTTTGCCTTGAAGAAGAGGAACCACGCACCAACAGGACCGTATCCGTCCTTGAACCTTGCAGGGACAAACCTGTTCTCCATCTGGACAAGCTCTGCCCCTACGAGGGCGCCCATTGCGTATCCTGAGCCGGCATTCCAGACAGGGAACCATGTCCTTCCCATTCCCTCACCGACCGAGCGGGGCCTGAAGACATTGACACAACCACCAGGCACAAGCAGTATCGCCTTTGCCCTGAAGATGAATACCTTGTTCTCCCTGACACTGAAGCCGATTGCTCCTGCAATGGTGTTCTCCTTGTTTGCATCAAGGAGGAGTCGGGTTATAAAGACCCTTTCAAAGTGGTTCTGCTGAACACCTGTTGCCTGCCTGTTAGACTCAAGGGCCTTCTTTGCAGCCTCTGCAACGATCACCTTGTAGGACTCTCCATTGATCATTATCTGCCATTTACCTGACCTGACAACGATGCTCTCCCTCTCTGCATCATCCTTGCAGTCTATCAGCAGGGGCTTGCCAGCATCCCTTGCCTGGTGACCGTCAAGGGAGAAACCATCATCACCCTTCTTCCAGATGGGGAGTCCCCATTTCTCAAAGAGATGGACGCTGTTGTCCACATGCCTGCCAAGGTCGTAGACCAGATCCTCCCTGATGATGCCCATCAGGTCGTTCCTCACATACCTCACATAGTCCTCAACCTTGTTACCACCCATATAGGTGTTTATCGCGGAAAGGCCCATCGCAACAGCACCACTGCGGTCTGTTGCAGCCTTATCAACCAGTGTAATCCTTATCTTCTTGGGGTTTGCCCAGGCAGCAGCCTCAAATGCAGCACCGCAGCCCGCCATACCACCACCGATGATGAGGAAGTCTGTCTCGTGCTCCACGACCTCGGGCTTTGCACAGTATGAAAATGTGCAGGTTTCCTTTTCCATTGTCTTCACCTCCTATTTTTATTCCTTTTTTGCTTCATAGCAGAAATAGCCTGGCTCCTTTATCTTTGAGTAGTCAGGCTCTGGCATACCTGCATATGGATCGATTGAACCCTCTGGCGTAAGCCTGATGGGGAACTTGAACCTCTTGAGCACGCCGTTACGGAACTTGATGGTCCACATAATGGAGTCAGTACCCCTCATGGGGATGACGCTTCCACCAAGGGGGATGTAGTCTGCATATCCCCTCACCTCAATGGCCTGCTGTGGGCATATCTTCACACAGTTGTAGCACTCCCAGCACTGCTCTGGCTCCTGATTGTAGGCCTTCATTATCTCCCTGTTCAGGGTCATGAGGTCGTGGGGACAGATATACTGGCAGGCCGTCTTGTCCTGCGCCTTACAGCCGTCGCATTTCTCTGCGATCACAAAACTTGGCATCTCCTAACCTCCTTTTTTTAATTTATTTTTTATCCGTTGAAAGGGACAACGGATGTTCTCCGATATTCACCCCCTTTCCTTGATGAGTATTTTAATGAGACTTTAAGAAATCATCAATCACATCTATGCTCTTCTTCTCCACCACAAGGTCGAATATCCTGTCCTTCACCTCCCTCGGAAGGAGCTCGATGCTCTTCGTCGTGCTGCTGTCAAACTTTGCCATGGGATAGAGCTTCAGTATCTGATCCTTCTGTGCATCATCGGCAAACACCTGTATGACCTTGAGGCCTGCAAGCTTCTCCTTACACATATCTGCAAGGCCCGCATTCTTCAGCTTCTCGTATCTCTCCTCATTCACCCATAGATTGATAGGATACTTCTCTCCCATTCTCTTACCTCCCTTTATGCCTTCAATGGCGGTATAGTAAATACCGGTGTCCTCTTCTCAAGATACTCATCCGTCACAAATGGCGAGCCAAACCCATACTTCTCTGCACACTCCATCACGAGGTCAAACACCTCGGGCCTGAATATGAGCCTCGGTGGCTTTACCCCATCCATCACTATACTCCTGATCAGCGTCCCGCTGAACTTCTGCCACTCGTCCTTATGGTTACACAGACCCTCGTTTGTGACCTCTCCACAGTGCGGACAGTAGAGCCAGTTCATCGAGAATGTCGGCTTGATCCTCAGCTCATCCTGGACAGAGATTATCAGGCGATGGGCATCATAGGGGTCGTAGTAGTCACCAACACCTGCATGATCCCTTCCGAACATATGATGGGTTAGGCCAAGGTTTGTCCTCAGCATCGAGTGGAAGATGGCCTCCTTTGGCCCTGCATACCTCATGTCCCAGAAGGTAAGGGATACCATGTGATTGTGTGGCCCGAAGTAACCAGCATCATTCAGCTTCTGGTGGGTGAGGATGATGGCCTCGTCTATATAGTCGCCCTTCCTCTTCTCACCGATGATTGCATTTACAAGCACACCAACGATGGGCTTCTCAATCGGAAGCTCTCCATAGGCCTGGAGCCATGCACCCTTCATGAGCCATTCATGGCCTGTGTGAGGGACATTCCTCGTCTGATGGGCCACGATCCTCTGCCAGCCCTTCTCCCTGAATATCTTCCTCATCTGGAGGGGTGGTATGAAGAATGGCTCAAACGGTGGGTTTATCTTGGGCCTATTGACAAGGGTGATCTTGCCACCAAGGAACTTATCCTTATACTTATAGGTCCTTGCACAGCCAGGGTGCTTCTCCTCTGTTGTGCCGAAGACGGACTGGCATATCTCCTTTTTATCATAGGTATATATCTCCTCGATCTCGAAGATGGCAAGGGGATTATCCTCATAGGTGAGAAGGACCGTGTCGCCTGCCTTTATCCCATAATCAGAGACCTCTGCCTCAGAGAGGTCAAAGAGGATGGGGATACTCCAGATCGTGCCGTCCTTCAGCTTCATGGTCTTTACCACAGAGTCCAGGTCATCCTTACCCATAAACCCCTGAAGGGGGGTGAAGAAGCCATAACCAATATTGATAACCTCTTTTGCGATCTGGTCCCTTACAGGGATGCTCTTGAGGCCCTTTATCCTTTCAACGGCCTCCTTCGGTTCAAGTATCCTTTCGACTATCTCCTTTCCACCATGTCCTATCTCAGCCATATGACCTCTCCTTTCCTTAAAGATTTATTTATTGGTTTTTGGCTGCACCATCAAGGATCTCACATATCCTGTTAAATATCTCCTCTATACTCCCCCTTCCATCCACAGACCTGAGTATCCCTTTTGCCTTATAATAATCAATAAGTGGTGCTGTTGATCTCTGATAGACCTCAAGCCTGTTACGGATGGTCTCCTCCTTGTCGTCATCCCTCTGGTAGAGCTCTCCACCACACTTATCACAGACCCCGTCCTTCTTGGGTGGTGAAAAATAGATATTATACATCTGCTGACAGTTCCTGCAAGTCCTCCTGCCCGTGAGCCTCTTCATGAGGTCATCGAAAGGCACATCAACACTCAGTGCCACATCAAGGGGCATGTTGAGTTCATTCAACAGCTTATCAAGCTCCTCTGCCTGGGCGGTATTCCTGGGGAATCCATCGAGTATATAGCCCTTTTTGCAGTCATCCTGCCCGAGCCTCTCCTTCACCAGCCCTATCACAACAGAGTCAGGGACGAGTTCGCCCCTGTCCATATAGGATTTTGCCTCTCTCCCAAGGGGCGTGCCATCTGCCACTGCCTTCCTCAGGATATCGCCTGTTGAGATCTGTGGAATCCCGTACTTCTCTATCAGTTTCTTTGCCTGCGTACCCTTACCAGCGCCAGGTGCGCCTAACAAGACAAGCCTCATCCTTCCCCCCTGTCTTAAGTTTTAAGGATAAAACCCTGATTTAAAGGGCCTCTTCTGCCTGAAGCAGATAAAACCTTCCCTTGAAAAAACGAATAATATAATATGAAAGAATCGGCTATAGAGTCAATATAAAAATTTAAATTAATTTATAATATTTCCTTATAAAACACCCTTACTCACCGATATCAAGCCTTAGGCCCAATTCCCTGAGCTGTCTCTCCTCAACGGTTGATGGTGCATTACTCAGGAGGCACACCGCCTTCTGCGTCTTTGGAAAGGCGATGACATCCCTTATTGATGGGGCGCCGGCCATTATCATCACAAGCCTGTCAAGGCCAAGGGCGATACCACCGTGTGGTGGTGCACCGTATTGAAGGGCATCAAGCAGGAACCCAAACTTTGCCTCGGCCTCCTCGGGCGGTATGCCGAGGAGCTCAAACATCCTGTTCTGGACATCCCTCTTATGTATCCTGATACTCCCACCACCGATCTCATAGCCGTTTAAGACGATATCGTAGGCCTGCGACTTTATGGTGGATATTGCGGATTGCGGATCGTGGATCGCTGATCTCTCTATATTAGAAAACAACTCCATATCGGCATCGGCAGGTGAGGTGAATGGATGGTGCATGGCCTGGAACCTCTCCTCCTCATCATTCCACTCAAAGAGGGGATAATCCACCACCCACAGGAATCTGAACATTCCCTCCTTTATAAGGTCGAGCCGCCCTGCAAGCTCATCCCTCAACCTTGACATTGAGCCATTCACCACATCCTCACTGTCTGCAACAAAGAGGAGGAGGTCACCATCCTCTGCCTCCAGCCTCTCGGCAAGTGCCTCCAGCGTCTGCTGTGGGAAGAACTTTGCTATCGGTGACTCAAAACCCTCCTTCACCTTTATCCATGCAAGGCCCTTTGCCCCAAAGCCCTGAACCTGCCTGGTCAGGTCGTCAAGCTCCTTCCTTGAGTAACGGGCAAGACCCTTTGCGTTTATACCCTTTACAATCCCTCCCTCTGAGAGGGTGTCGAGAAAGACCCTGAAGGATGAGTCCTTCACTATATCGCTGACCTCCCGCAGCTCCAGGGAAAACCTGAGGTCAGGTTTATCGGTCCCGAACCTCCCCATCGCCTCTTCATAGCTCAGCCTCTCAAAGGGTATATCCACCTCCACATCCAGGACATCCCTGAAGAGCCTCCTCATCATCTCCTCTACAATGGCGATCACATCATCACTGGTCACAAAGGACATTTCAAGGTCTATCTGGGTAAACTCGGGCTGTCTGTCTGCCCTGAGGTCTTCATCCCTGAAGCACTTCACTATCTGATAATACCTCTCCACCCCTGAAACCATGAGTATCTGCTTAAAGAGCTGCGGTGACTGGGGCAGGGCATAGAAGTGTCCTGGGTTGAGCCTGCTCGGGACGAGATAGTCCCTGGCACCCTCAGGGGTACTCTTTGTAAGCACAGGTGTCTCTATCTCCAGAAATCCCTTTGAGTCAAGGAAATCCCTTACAGACTTCGTCGCCCTGTGCCTGAGGATCATATTCCTCATAATGGATGGCCTCCTGAGATCAAGGTATCTATGCCTGAACCTCAGGAACTCGGATGCCTCTATGTTATCCTCGATTGCAAACGGAAGGGGTCTGCATTCATTAAGGACACGGAGTTCTCTGGCCACCACCTCCACACTCCCTGTGGGTATGGAGGGGTTCTCGGTGCCTTCAGGCCTCCTCCTGACCTCTCCCTTTATATAGAGCACATATTCACTCCTTATCCTGTGTGCCTGCTCGTGGATCTCGGGGTCGACCTCGGGGCTGAAGACCACTTGGACCACACCGCTCCTGTCCCTGAGATCAATGAACACCACACCCCCGTGGTCACGCCACCTGCCTGCCCAGCCACACAGAGAGATGGTGGAGCCTATATCGCTCTCCCTTATCTCACCACAACCCTTATCCTTTAACATGTCCTCCCATCACCTCTCTCTTGAGCCTCTTCACCTCATCTGGTGTGAGGTATCGGAAGTTACCAGGTGGCAGGTCACCCAGCTCTATACCGTCAATCCTTATCCTCTTCAACTTTATAACAGGATGACCGATCCTCTCGAACATCCTCCTCACCTGCCTCTTCCTGCCCTCGTGTATCGTCACCTCAAACCATGAATTTGCCCTTGTCTTCTTTATCAGCCTCACCTTTGCCGGTGCCGTCACACCATCCTTGAGCCTTATGCCCTTCTGGAGTTTCGTTATCTCCTCATCCTCTAAGAACCCATCAACCTTTACATGGTATGTCTTTGGTATCCTGTGGGATGGATGCAGTATGGCACTCGCAAGGTCACCATCGTTTGTAAGGATCAGCAGGCCCTCTGAGTTATAATCGAGCCTTCCCACAGGATATACCCTCACCTTCACCCTCTTCAGAAAGTCCTTGATCGTTGGCCTCCCCTGGGGATCATGGAGTGATGTGATACATCCCCTTGGTTTATTAAATATGAGGTAAACCTTTGGTTCCACCCCCCTTATGAGCTTACCATCAACCTTTATATGATCCTTTGTGATATCGGCCTTCATCCCGAGTGTTGCGACCTTTCCGTTGACCGTCACCCTTCCCTCAAGTATCATCTCTTCTGCCTTTCTCCTTGATGCGATCCCGCACCTTGAAAGGATCTTCTGGAGCCTCTCCTGCATAAGTCTCGGGCTTTGAAGCCTTGAATCCTGAGCTGTTATAGTGCCATATATTATCACAAATCCCTTTTCTTTGCATATCTCCCAAGGAAAAACAGGGGTTGTATGAAATGCCTTTGGTAATTTATCCCTTGAGTATGTTATATTTGGATGATGCCCTATAGTACCCATGTAATAAGGCTCTTGGAGAAGATAGAACCCTCACTCAGGGAGGTGTTGATAGCGATCCTGGATGAGATAGAGAGGCAGAGGGAGGAGACCATAACAAGGAGGGAGTTTCGGGAATTTGTAAGACATACAGATGAAAACTTCAAGGAGGTCTGGAAGGCTATAAGGGAGCTTACAGAGGCCCAGAAAAGGACTGAAGAACGAATGGAAGAGCTTACAGAAGCCCAGAAAAGAACCGAAGAACGAATGGAAGAACTTACAGAGGCCCAAAGAAAAACCGAGGAGGAGCTAAAAGAGCTCGTCTCCGAACATGGCAAGACCAGAGACATTGTTGCAGGGCTCTCAGATACTGTCGGATACACCTTGGAAGATAGAATATTCCCCTATATAAGGGAGTTCGCAAAAAAGGAATACGGGGTAAAGGTGGAGGTGCTGGACAGAAGGAATATACTCTATCCTGATGGCAGGTTTGACGAGGTAAACATATATATAGAGGGTCGTAAGAACGGCAAGAAGGTATATCTGATAGGTGAATGCAAGGCAAGGCCTGGAAGAAGGGAGATATCAAGATTCTCAAAGATGCTCAAGAGGGTAAAGGAACACCTTGGCGCAGAGGTAGAGGGCTTTATAGTTGGCTATTACTATTCACCTGCTATTGAAAAATACCTGAGAGAAAGGCACCCTGAGATAAAGGCGATGAAGAGCTTTGAATTCGAACTCCGATACAGCCGTAGGGTGCCATGATCTCTCATCTCGCCCTAAAGGGTTCCCTTGCCTCCACATACCAAAGATCCTTAAGGCAGGATAGCCTGTTAACTTAATATCCACTCTCGTATTTCTCTGATTCGCAGACCTCTTTGATCTGATCCTTTATCAGCCTGCCATCCTCCCAGACCCTCTCACGCACCTTGTGGCACTTTGTGTGGGCATTGTAATCGATGGGGTCTGCCCTGTAAACGCCCCTGCCATCGGTCGTCTTGTATACGACCGGCCTGCCTGTCTGCGCAGCCTCCCTTGATGCCTGCATGGAGATATCGGTCAGTGTCGCACCCAGCACACTCCCAAGGGCTGCTCCGATAACACCGCCACGCCATGGGTTCTTCCTGTCAAGGAGTGCTCCGGCCACACCCCCTATGGCACCACCAGCAGCGGCACCACGGGCATGATATTCAGTGCACCCATACAAGAGGGCAAGAAGGGAGAACAAGGTTATCAATGATGCTATCTTCTTCATGTCCCCTCCTTTCTTTTGATCAATCTTTATTTATTATAACATTTATACCCACTATTTTATTCCCACTCGATCGTGCTCGGTGGCTTTGAGCTTATGTCATAGACCACCCTGTTCACACCCTCCACCTCATTGATGATCCTGTTGGATATGGTGCCCATGACATCATAGGGCAGCCTTGCCCAGTCCGCGGTCATACCATCAACGCTCTTCACTGCCCTGATGGCTATCACATGCTCATATGTCCTCTCATCACCCATAACACCCACGGTCTTTATGGGTAGCAGCACTGCAAAGGCCTGCCAGAGCTCATTATAAAGACCTGCCCTCTTTATCTCCTCAAGGACTATGGCGTCTGCCTTCCTGAGTATATCACACCGCTCGGGCGTCACCTCACCGATGATCCTTATGGCAAGACCTGGGCCAGGGAACGGATGCCTGTTTATGACCTCCTCAGGCATACCAAGCTCCCTCCCGAGCGCCCTCACCTCGTCCTTGAAGAGCTCCCTCAGTGGCTCGATCAACTGGAGGTTCATGTCCTTTAAAAGGCCTCCGACATTATGATGGCTCTTTATGGTGGCAGAAGGGCCTTTAAAGGATGTGCTCTCTATTACATCAGGGTATAGCGTCCCCTGTGCCAGATACCTCACGCCCCTGATCTTCCTGGCCTCCTCCTCGAATATCCTTATAAACTCATTGCCGATGAGCTTCCTCTTTAATTCAGGGTCTGTGACCCCATTCAGCATCCTGAGGAACCTCTCCGATGCATCAACGCATACTATATTCATGTGGAAGTGTCGCCTGAGGGTCCTCTCCACCTTCCTGGCCTCTCCTGTCCTGAGCACACCGTTGTCGACAAAGATGCATGTGAGCTGTTGTCCTATGGCCCTGTGCACCAGAACCGCTGTGACAGCAGAATCCACCCCTCCACTGATCGCACACACCACCCTGTCCCTCCCCACCCTCTCCCTTATCTCATCAACCGTGGTCTCTATGAATGACCTCATGGTCCACAGGGGTCTGCACTTACAGATATTAAAGATGAAGTTCCTCAGCATATCCATCCCGTGCTCTGTGTGAACCACTTCAGGATGGAACTGGAAGGCAAATAGACCCCTCCTCTTATCTGCCATCGCTGCAATGGGTGAGTTATCGGTGTGGGCAATGGATGCAAAGCCCTCAGGGCATCGGAGTATCCTGTCTCCATGGCTCATCCACACCACACTCTTCTGCCTTATCCCCTTGAATATACCTGCCCTCTCGTCAATCAACAGGGTGGCCCTACCATACTCCCTCTTCCTGCTCCTTGTGACCCTTCCACCAAGCATATGGGCCATCACCTGCATACCATAGCATATGCCGAGGATGGGCACACCGAGTTCAAACACCCTCTTATCAGGCAGGGGTGCATCCCTGTCATATACACTGGATGGACCACCGGAGAGGATTATACCCTTCGGAGAGAACCCCTTTATCCTCTCGATCGGGGCATTAAATGGAAATATCTCTGAATAGACCCTGTTCTCCCTGATACGCCTCGCTATAAGCTGGGTGTACTGGGAGCCAAAGTCAAGGACAAGGATACTCTCTTCGTGCATGATCTCTCGGCTACCATTCAGGCCTGTAGTTAGGTGCCTCCTTTGTGACTATCACGTCATGGACATGGCTCTCCCTGAGCCCTGCGGGTGTTATCCTTATAAACCTTGCCTTCTTGCGTAACTCCTCGATATTCTTGCACCCACAATAACCCATGCCTGACCTGAGACCACCTATGAGCTGATGGACACTCTGGGCAAGGGGACCCTTGTAAGGCACCCTCCCCTCAACACCCTCGGGCACGAGCTTCCCCCTCTCAACCCCCTCCTGTCCGTATCTGTCTCTTGCACCCTGCTCCATCGCACCCAGCGAGCCCATGCCCCTGTAGACCTTATAACTCCTCCCCTGGAAGAGCACCACCTCGCCAGGGCTCTCTTCGGTGCCTGCAAAGAGACTCCCTATCATGACAGAGCTTGCACCTGCTGCGATGGCCTTTGTTATATCACCTGAATACTTGATACCTCCGTCTGCGATGATCGGGACATTGTACCGATCAGCCACCCTTGAACAGTCCCTTATGGCGGTAAGCTGTGGGACACCTGCACCGGCTATTATCCTTGTGGTGCAGATCGAACCAGGCCCCACACCCACCTTGACCGCACTCGCACCTGCTGAGATGAGGTCCTTTGTCCCCTCGGCGGTTGCAACATTGCCTGCCACTATATCCAGGTCCCTGAAACGCCTCCTGAGCAACTTCAGGGTCTCTATAACACCCTTTGAATGTCCATGGGCGGTATCGATAACGAGCACATCAACACCGGCCTCGACAAGCGCCTCTGCCCTGTCAATGGCCTCAGCACCAACCCCTATCGCTGCCCCGACCCTGAGCCTTCCAACGGCATCCTTGCATGCATTGGGATATTTCTTCCTCTTCTCGATGTCCTTGATCGTGATAAGCCCTGCAAGGTTGAAATCCTCATCCACTATCGGGAGCTTCTCGATCTTGTGTTCATGCAGTATCCTTTCGGCCTCCTCAAGGCTTGTTCCGACAGGGGCGGTTATCAGACCCTTCTTTGTCATCACCTCTGATATCCGCTTCTGGAAGTCCGTCTCAAACCTCAGGTCCCTGTTCGTAAGTATCCCTATCAGCTTCTTACCTTTTGTTATCGGGACACCGGATATCTTGTATTCCCTCATTATCTCAAGCGCACGGGATATCCTCTCCTCAGGCGGCAGGGTGAGAGGGGAAAGGATCATACCGCTTTCAGACTTCTTCACCTTATCAACCTCTGCTGCCTGCCTCTCTATGGACATGGCACGATGGATGATTCCTATCCCCCCTTCCCTTGCAATGGCGATTGCAAGGGCTGACTCTGTGACCGTGTCCATGGCAGCACTCACAAGGGGGATATTGATCCTGATGCTTTTTGTAAGACGGGTCCTCACATCCACCTGCCCAGGAAGCACGGTGGACTTCGCAGGGATCAAGACAACATCATCAAAGGTCAGACCCATCCTCACATCATCCTGCAACATAGACTCACCCCTTCTATAGATTTATCTCTATATACGCATCCTCTCTGAGGGCCCTTATCCACTCCTTGTACCTCTTCTGGAAGGCCCTCTGGAAGAGAACCTGTCTTATCTCCTCCCTTGCCTCCTCCAACCCGCCCTTCACCCTGTCCTCAACCTTTATAATATGAAGGCCCCTGGGGCTCCAGAAGGGCCTGCTCACCTCACCCACCTTTAAAGAGAAGGCCACATCCTCGACCTCTTTTATTACGCTGCCCCTCTCAATATAACCGAGGTCACCACCCCTGTCAGCCGCAGGCCCCTGTGAGAACTCCCTGGCAAGCCTTGAGAAGTCCTCGCCTGCCTCTATCCTCCTCATTATCTCCATTGCCCTCCCCTCAACCTCCTCGAGTGAGCCATTGTCAGGCCTTCTGAGGAATATCTGCCTCAGCCTCACCCTCTCTTTATTATAGACACTTTCGTTCTTCCTGTAGTAATCCTCGATCTCCTGTTCCGAGATCACTATCTTTGACCTCACCTCAAGATTGACAACCTTTGCAAGGAGTATCTGCTCTGATAGCTCCCTTCTATAAGACTCCTCTGTAAGGCCCTCTGACCTGAGTGAGCGTAATAGCTCCTCATGGGTAAGCCCGTATTTCCTCTTGATATCCTCAATGGCACTATCAACCTCAGATGGGCTGACATCCAGACCAAGCCTCTTTGCCTCCTGGATCTGGAGCCTCAGGTCTATAAGCTCATTCAGGACCGCCCTTTCATAACCCCTTATCGCCCTCTCCCTCTCCTCACCCTCAAGGCCCCTCAACTGATCCCTCCTGTCAAACTCCACAGCCCTCCTCAGCTCACTCCACATGATGACCTCACCATTCACAGTGGCAACGACCCTGTCGAGCATGACAGAGGCTGAGAGATCACCAATCAAGAAGAGGGTGGATATAAGGATATAGTAAGCCAGCCTCTTATTCATCATGAGACCCTGAAAAACATCAGGAGATTGTAATTATGCCACCTATCATATTTTTAATCAAGCACCAAGCAGGATCAGACAGGAAAAGATATTTGGTGTTATTATATAATAAATATCGCACTGAAACCGTCTCCCATGATTTATCCTTTGATGGTCCTTTTCTGACAGCCTTTCTGCCTTCAAGATTCAAGGATTATGACCCTGAGACCACAGGACTCCCTGTCAGAAGAGGAGAGGGAGAAAGGGCTGGGATATGTGATAAAGGACGGCCTGAGCTCTCAGGCCATGTCCACCCTGACAGGCGGTGTCTTCCTCGTTGCACTTGCGCTCTCACTGGGTGCCTCCAATAAGACGATAGGACTGCTTGCCTCGATACCACCATTTATGACCTCCTTCAGATACATCCATATTCTTTGTAGAGAGAATCAGGAACAGGAAGCTCCTCACGATAATATTCTCGGCTATAAGCAGGACATTCCTCCTGTGCATTGCTATATTCTCCGTCTTCTCACCTCCCCGTGTCGCACTCCGTATGCTCGTGGTATTTATACTCTTTCACATGGCATTCGCCGCTGTATCAGGCTGTAGCTGGAACTCATGGATGAGAGACCTCATCCCTGATGAGAGGCTCGGGCAATTCTATTCAAAGAGGATGAGGCTCCAGACCCTTGTGGGGATAGTACTGAGCCTGCTCGCAGGATGGTTCATCGACTACTGGAAGGGCCTCCTTCCACAGGAGGAGCTCTATGCGTATGCCCTCCTCTTCCTCATTGGTGGGATTATAGGCATCATAGGAGTCCACTACATATCCTCCATACCAGAGCCTGAGATGCCGTCACCTGAGAAGGGCCATGGCCTTTTCGGCATCCTCCTGTCTCCGGTTAAAAACCAGAATTTCAAAAACCTCCTGGTATTCCTTGGCTCCTGGAACTTTGCTGTCAACCTCGCCTCTCCCTTCTTCACCGTATATATGTTGAAGAAGCTGAACCTCACCATGTCCAATGTGGTCTTCCTGACCGTGTTGAGCCAGATTGCAAACTTTACATTTCTGAGGATATGGGGGAGGTTCACAGACCGTTACAGTAACAAGTCGGTCCTGCGCATCAGTGGGCCACTCTTCATGCTCTCTGTCCTTGCTGGACATTCACCACAATGCCAGAGAGGCATGTATTAACCATACCCCTCCTGATAGGGATCCACATCTTCACGGGCATCTCTACTGCTGGGATCACCCTTGCCCAGGGCAACATCGGGCTCAAACTCGCCCCAAGGGGAGAGGCAACGGCCTATCTTGCCTCAATAAGTGTCGTCAACTCCGTTATGGCAGGCATAGCGCCACTCATCGGTGGTGCCCTTGCAGACTACCTCTCCAAATACGAACTCTCTATGATCCTCAAATGGAAGACGCCACTCAGGGAGATCCTCATCCCAACGCTTTATATAGAAGGATGGGATTTCTTCTTCCTGTTTGCATTCCTTATAGGAATGTATTCCACCTACAGGCTCTCCCGTGTCACCGAGGAGGGTGAGGTCAGGGATAGGGTTGTAATCGATGCCCTTGTCTCCGAGGTGATAAAGAACATGCGGAACCTGAGCACAGCAGGCGGCCTCTATCAGGTCTTCTTCTCACCCGTCACCCTGCTCGGCCATCCTCTGAGAAGGCTCCTTAAGAGGATCAATGACACCAGGGAGAATAACGGCAGACACAAGGGTGGAGGACCATGAACAGACCATCCCCTATGAGATAAGCTGCCTCTTCTTGAATGATGGGTTGAGACGTATGAGTTTATTATCGAGCACGGTTATCTCCCCCTCCTTCTGCCATCTGTCAATGACCCTTGTGACGGTCTCCCTTGACATGCCTGTCATATCGGCCATATCCTGATGCGACAGCCTTATATTGAGCACGATACCGCCATCTGTCTCCCTGCCGTGCTCCTCTGAAAGCATAAAGAAGAGCATCCTCAACCTCTGGGTGGCATTATTAAAGGTCAACAGCTTGATGGTATCCCATGCAGTCCTCAACCTTGAAGACAATATCTGCAGGAGACTCTGAAGCACCTTGTGGTGTGAGAGTAGCATGGAGTAGAACTCCTTCCTGGAGATGATGGCCACCAGCGACTCCTCTGTCGCCACCACTGATGCAGGGGTTGTCTTGCCGTTGATCAGAGACATCTCACCGAAGAAGTCGCCTGTCTGGTGCATCGCAAGGATGACCTCTTTCCCCTCCCCTGTGGTCTTGATCACCTTGACCTTCCCCGAGAGGATTATGTACATAAACTGATTGGTATCCTCCTCATAGAGTATCGTCTCGTTCTTGCCATAGGATTTCACAATCAGACCCTCATTTATCTGGCCCAGTTCCTCATCGGTCAGGGAGGAGAATAGCTGTATCTTTCTGAGGAGCTCTATCCTTCTCCTGTCTTCCATGCCTTTTATCAGACTATGCCCACATTTCTTTAATGGAAATTTAAACATATCATTTGAGAAATATCAACTTTTTATCAAGCCCGATTCAAATTATAAACAGGGCCTTTATAGAAATATAAAGGCGTTTCGTTTACAATTTAAGAAAACGGAGCCCTTGGCATGATATCCAGAAGGCTAAAGAACCTCATCCTGTTGAAGGATTTCCCCATCCGACAAAAACTCCTCTTCTTTGCAATAGGTGGATTATGGTGGTTACTCATCATCTCCATCGTCTCTATTGGTGCAATCACCTATGTGAAGCACCTGTCAAAGAGGTTGACGGACGAGGTATCCCCTCAGATCCAGACCGTGCAGAAGGCCATAATAAAACTGAGAGGGGCCAATGTCTCTGTCCACAATCTTGCGATATACAGGGATGAGAACTTCCTAAAGGCCAACGCAAAGAGGGCCGATACCCTCCTCAACCAGGTAAACGCCTATCTCCATGCACTCCTTGAGGGTGGGGAGATAAAGGACTACTCAGACCTCACAGGGGAGTTGATAGAGGAGTTCGGTGTTGCCCCTGTAAAGGACAGAGAGGCCACAGAGAATTACATAAAGGGTGCCTTAGAGAATAACAAAAGGCTACGATCCATCATAGATGAGCTGACCCCTGTATCATTGAACGCAATAAAGAATGGCAGGCTCTCTGAAGGCGAAGAGGAATTCATCAGGAACGGGATTGACAAATATGACCTGATAACCATGCGGTCAGTAACCAGCCTCAGCAAACTCACCTCATACCTGTCAGTATCACAGAAGGGTTATGTCAGGAGGATAAACTCTGTTATATATGCAACCACCCTGATAGTGGTTATCGTGGTGGTGATAGCCATAACCCTGCTGTTCATTACCAACTACTTTGTCACCGCCTCTATGACAAGGCCCATCAGGGCCATAACAGAACAGATAAAGGACCTCTCAGAGGGTGAGATCGACCTCTCAAGACAGATAACCGTGGACTCAAAGGACGAGATCGGGGAGCTCTCGACCAATTTTAACCTCCTCATGCATACAATCCATGATATAAATAACTTCAAGAAGGTGATCGAGGAGGATGACGAACTTGAGGATGTATACCACAGGATAGCAAAGGTCTTGAGGGAGGACTTAAAGATTGATGACTTCATCATCTATGAGGTGTCAAACAGCAAGAACATCATGCGCATCGTTGAAACAACCTTCAAGGGAGAGGAGATGCCATGCAGTAAGGAGATACTGATAAACTGTAGCCTCTGCAGATCGAACAAGACCGGCCATATCATCTCATCCCTCACATATCCTCATATATGCAAGCAGTTCCTACGGTCAGAGGGGTTCTATCACACCTGTATACCGATGATAAGCGGTGGTGGGACAGGCGGGGTGGTGCTCTTCATGTTTGATAAGGATAACAGGGACATAGAGGCCATTAATAAGAGGATAATGAGGGCACAGCAATACATAAAAGAGGCCATCCCTGTTATAGAGGCCAAAAGGCTCACAGGCGTCCTCAGGGAATCGTCTGTCAAGGATCAGCTAACAGGCCTGTATAACAGGAGGTTCCTTGAAGAATATGTGGACACCCTCGTGGCAAGGATAACCAGGAAGAATGAGCTGCTTGGTCTTTTGATGTGTGACCTCGACTTCTTTAAAGAGATAAATGACAGATTCGGACATGATGTGGGTGATGCGGTGTTAAAGGAGACGGCAAACATCATATCAAAGAACACAAGGGCATCTGACCTTGTTGTGAGGTTCGGAGGGGAGGAGTTCCTCGTAATACTGGTGGATGAAAAGGGCAACGAGGCGATAGATGTTGCAGAGAGGATAAGGCAGAGTGTTGAGGGGCACAGGATCAGGGTATCAGGGGCCATTATCCAGAAGACGATAAGTATCGGTGTCAGTGAGTTTCCGGCAGATACCCAGAACTTCTGGGAGGCGATCAAATATGCGGATATAGCCCTTTATAAGGCAAAGGAGTCGGGCAGGAACAGGGTCGTGAGGTTCAAGAAGGAGATGTGGACTGAGAAGGAATATTAGGATTACTTAAAGACCCTTTTAAATATATAATCCACATTCTTTGTGTAATACGAGAGATCGAATATCTCCTCTATCTCATCCTCTGTGAGATACTTCCTTATGAGGATGTCCCTCTTCAGCAGCTCCCTGAACTCCCTCCTCTGCCTCCAGCTCTGCATGGCCCTCCTCTGGACAAGGCGATATGCATTCTCACGACTCAGTCCCTTCTCAACGAGCCTGAGCAACACCCTCTGCGAACAGTAGAGTCCATAACTCCTGTTGATATTCTCCAGCATCCTGTCAGGATAGACATGCAGGCCCCTGAGTATCCCCGTGAGCCTTGTGAGCATGTAATCAACAAGGATGGTGCTATCAGGGATTATGATCCTCTCAACAGATGAATGGCTGATATCCCTCTCATGCCAGAGGGGTATATTCTCCAGCCCTGCCATGGCATTCGACCTGACGACCCTTGCAAGACCACTAAGGTTCTCACATCCAACAGGGTTCCTCTTGTGGGGCATCGCAGATGAGCCCTTCTGCCCCTTTTCAAATGGCTCCTCGGCCTCAAGCACCTCTGTCCTCTGGAGGTGCCTTATCTCCACAGCGATCTTCTCTATTGTCGAGGCGATCATGGCAAGGGCATTCAGGAACTCTGCGTGTCTGTCTCTCTGGATAATCTGGGTTGATACAGGGGCAGGTTTGAGTTTGAGTTTCTTGCAGACATACCTCTCCACAAAGGGAGGAACACTGGAGAAGTTCCCGACAGGGCCGGATAGCTTCCCATAACTGATATTCTCTCTGGCATTCCTCAGGCGGACGAGGTTCCTGCCCATCTCCTCATACCAGAGCGCGAATATCAGACCGAATGATGTGGGTTCTGCATGGATACCGTGGCTCCTGCCCATCCTGATCGTGTCCTTGTACTTAAAGGCCTTCCTCTTCAACACCTCCCGCAGTTCCTTTATATCCCTGATTATCAGGTCCGCAGCCTCCCTCATGAGTAGGGCGAGGGATGTATCGAGTATATCCGAGGATGTAAGGCCCTTGTGTATATATCGAGCATCAGGTCCCACATTCTCTGCAACAGAGGTGAGAAACGCTATGACATCGTGTTTGACCCGTTGCTCTATCTTCTCTATCCTCTTTATGTCAAACCTTGCCCTCTTCTTTATCGTGTTAAGGCTCCTGGGGGGTATCTCACCAAGTCTCGCCCATGCCTCGCATGCGGCGATCTCCACCTCGAGCCATTTCCTGAACCTGTTCTCAGGCTCCCATATCCTTGCCATCTCCGGCCTTGTGTATCGTGGTATCATAGCTACTCCCCTCTCTGTTCAATATTGGTTATGCAAGGTCTGATACCCTGCACCATCTGCCCATGTAACCTGATATTATAACCCCTTTGAGAGTCTCTCGATGAGATATCCTGGCAGCCCTGCCCTCTTCATCTTCTCCTGGGTGGATACTATATCATAAGGAATCCTCTTAATCTCAATCCTGCGATCATCAAATAGGGCGTATGAGGCATCAGGGTTGCCATCCCTCGGCTGACCGACACTCCCGACATTCACGATGTATCTACACCCATCCCTCAGCTCAACCCGATCCCTGTATATAAGGATCTCCCCCTTTGGATCCATCTCTATTATCACCGGTTGGTGGCTGTGGCCTATAAAGCATATCCTCTCGTCAAACAGATGGAAATTCACATAGGCATCCCATGTGGTGAGGAGATAATGCCACTGCTCTGGCTCCTTTGGTGTTGAATGGACGAGGTAGATGCCCTGATCCTTCAGCCTCGCAGACACAGGGAGGCTATCAAGGAAGGCCTTATCCTCATCGCTCAGCACCTCCTGGGTCCACTCAACCGCGGCACGCGCATAGGGGTTGAAGTAACTGACATCGGTCCTCCCTGTAACCGCACGGTCATGATTCCCTGCAAGGATGATGCTGGACTCCTCTTTTATTATCCTTATACATTCCGAGGGGTCAGGCCCATAGCCAACGCTATCGCCAAGAAAGAACACATCACCCTTCTCGTGGTGGGTCCTGATATCCTCAAGCACTGCCATAAGTGCCTCAAGATTTCCGTGCACATCCGACAATATAATGAACTGCATCCTAAGCCCTGATCCTGCTCTGCTGGATCCTGTCCAGGACCCCGTTTATAAATCGATATGAGTCCTCTGTGGAGTATTTCTTTGCCAGCTCGATCGCCTCATTGATGGCAACTGAGGGCGGGATATCAGGCCTGTAGAGGAGCTCATAGGTGGCTGCCCTGAGTATGTTACGATCTATCACGGGCATCCTCTCAAGCTCCCAGTGTTCGGTGGCATCCCTTATCAGGGAGTCTATTGTATCAAGATGCCCTATCGTCCCCCTCACTATGGAATCGGCAAAGTCCCTAACCTCACTATCCTCCTTGTTCCCTTCCCAGAATTCGTCTAACAACTCATCACTCAGCCTGTCGCCTGTTATGTCAAGCTGGAATAAAAGCTGGAGGGCGTATTCCCTTGCTCGTCGTCGCTTCATCTAACCTACAACTTCTTAAGCAATTGTGCCATCTCGATGGCGGTAAGCGCAGCATCCCAGCCCTTGTTCCCGCTCTTTGTCCCTGCCCTCTCAACGGCCTGCTCGATGGTATCAGCGGTGATCACTCCAAAGGCCACAGGGATGCCTGTCTCAAGAGAGACCATGGCGATACCCTTTGCCGTCTCAGAGGCCACATACTCAAAGTGAGGGGTTGCACCCCTTATGATGGTCCCGAGGCAGATTATTGAATCGTATGAACCCCTCTGTGCAACCCTCTTTGCAATGAGCGGGATCTCGAATGAACCAGGCACCCTGATTATCTCTATATTATCCTCATCTGCACCGTGCCGTAGAAGGGCGTCCATTGCGCCGTCAAGCAGCCTCTGGGTTATGAACTCGTTGAACCTGCTCACTATGATCGCAAATTTAAGTCCCTGTGCATTGAGTTCTCCCTCTAACCTCTTCATGTGACAACCTCCTTATACATTCTCGAGCATATGCCCAAGCTTTTTCTTCTTTGTCCTGAGATAATGGATATTCCTCCTGTGTGGCTTTATCTCAAGGGGCACCCTCTCAACGATCTGGAGGCCATAGCCTTCAAGACCGATGATCTTTGTGGGGTTGTTGGTTATCAGACGCATCTTCCTGACACCAAGACTGACCAGTATCTGCGCGCCGATACCGTAATCTCTGAGGTCGGGCTTGAAGCCCAGCTTGACATTCGCCTCAACGGTATCCAGGCCCTTATCCTGCAGGGCATATGCCTTTATCTTGTTGGAGAGACCGATCCCCCTCCCCTCCTGTCTCATGTAGAGCAGGACACCTTTGCCCTCCTTCCTTATCATCTCCATGGCCTTACGAAGCTGGCTACCGCAGTCACACCTCTTTGAACTGAAGACATCACCTGTCAGACATTCTGAATGGACCCTCACAAGGACCTCGTCATCAGGTGTTATCTTGCCCTTGACAAGAGCGATGTGTTCAGACTTATCGATTATATTACCGAACACGATGGCCCTGAACTCACCTCCATACTTCGTGGGGATATCTGCCTCTGCAACCCTGTGGACGAGGCACTCGTTCCTCATCCTGTATTCAATAAGATCCTTTATGGTTATGATCTTCAGGCCATGCTTACGGGCAAACTTCATGAGCTGCGGGACCCTTGCCATCGTGCCGTCATCATTCATAATCTCGCATATGACCCCTGCAGGATACAGCCCTGCGAGTCTGGCAAGGTCAACAGAGCCCTCGGTCTGACCTGCACGCTGGAGGACTCCTCCTGGCCTTGCCCTGAGCGGGAACACATGGCCTGGTGAGACAAGGTCTTCGGCCTTCTTCTTCGGGTCTATTGCGGTCAGGATGGTCTTTGCCCTGTCTGCAGCAGAGATCCCTGTTGTCACCCCCTCCTTTGCCTCGATAGAGACGGTAAAGGCCGTGCCGAACCTTGACTTATTGACATCCACCATCATGGGTAGCTTCAGCTCCTCCACCCTCTCTGGGGTGAGGGACAGACATATCAGGCCACGACCGTATTTTGCCATGAAGTTTATGGCCTCGGGAGTAACCTTCTCAGCCGCTATGGTGAGGTCGCCCTCGTTCTCCCTGTCCTCATCATCGACGAGGATGACCATCTTGCCCTTTCTTATGTCCTCTATCGCCTCTTCAATCGTGTTGAACTTATACTTGCTATGCATATCTCATATCCCTATCCATGTGTATAGGTTTCCCTCAGGCAAACCCCTCCTTCCTGAGCAATTCCATCAGGCCATCGCCCTTCTCCCTCTGGCCCATCAGCCTCTCTATATATTTACCTATTATATCAACTTCTATATTAACTTTATCGCCCGCACCCTTCTGCCCAATGTTTGTCACCTTCATGGTATGGGGTATTATGGCCACGCTGAATGTCCTGTTATCAAGCGCTGTAACAGTAAGACTGATGCCATCAACAGCCACAGAGCCCTTCACCACCACATACCTCAATATATCCATCGGCGCCTCAAACCTGTACAATGTATACTCACCCTCTCTCCTCCTCTCGATTATCCTGCCAATACCATCCACATGGCCTGTTACGAGATGACCGCCAAGCCTGTCACCCAGCCTGAGGGCACGTTCCAGGTTGACCCTGTCCCTGACCTTGAGCTCTCCAAGGTTGGTGCTCCTCAGTGTCTCAGGCGATACATTAAAAAGCATTTCGGGCACTTTGCTGACAACCGTGAGGCAGACACCATTAACCGAGACGCTGTCACCTATCCGGACATCAAATCCTGACTCAGGACTTACACAGAGGTCGATACCCCTGCCAGCCTTTTTCAGGGCAGTAACGATGCCTGTGGTCTCCACAATCCCTGTGAACATCACTCACCTGTGTAGATGGAGAAGTAAAAGGTCTTCTCGTAGATATTCAGGAAATTCACCCTTTCCTGCCACGATGCCTCTATATAAACCTTATGATCCATGCGCGTAATTGCTATATCATCCTCATCGATTGGGACATTGTATTCCCGCACCTTCTCCATAATCTTCTCCATCAGGTCCTCCTGGCGCATGGTTCCACCAATCCTTGCAAGCTCTGCCAGGTCGCTCTTAAACGCATAATAGTGGTATAAAGGTGGGGCGAATACAAAACCACCATAGACGAGCAGGGCAATGACCAGGATTATCAAGAGTTTCTTAGCCATCCTGCACCTCCTATAATAACGAGGCCCCTCCATCAGGAAGGGCCCTATCTAATGGATCAGGTGCCCTATCCTTCCCCATCTGACCTTGTCTAAAAGGCCACCATTCTTGTTCCATGACCAGTATATTATGATGGCCTCTCCCTTTATATCGTCTATATCGACAAAACCCCAGAAACGGCTGTCATAACTCTGGTCTCGGTTATCACCCATGACAAAGAACTTGTTCCTTGGCACGACCACAGGACCGAAATTATCCCTTGGTGTGACATCCCTGCTGAGGACTGTATTATCCCTGTGAATTATGTAATCCTCTTTGAGCAGCACACCATTGACATACACCTTCTTGTCCCTTATCTCAACCCTATCGCCTCCCACAGCGATGACCCTCTTTATAAAGTCCCTGCAATCATCCTTGAATAGATAGAGCGGATTGCCACTGTCAAAGGCTGCCTCAAGCCTGTAGAGCAGATTGCCTGTGAGGCTCCTGCATTCCTCCTTCTCCCTGTTCTTTGGAAAGGAGAAGACGATGATATCCCCCCTTCTTGGCTGTCTGAAGATCAGAAAACGGCTGTCTGTAAAGGGCAACTTGATCCCGTAGATAAACTTATTCACAAGGATATGGTCACCCACAAGGAGCGTTGGCACCATGGAGCTTGAAGGTATCTTGAATGCCTGGATCACAAACGCCCTTATCATCAGGGCGAGGACAACGGCTATAAGTATTGCTTCTACATATTCCCTGAATCTCGACTTCCTCTTTACCACACCCTCTCTCCTCTAACTATCTTACCTGAAGGACGGATATAAAGGCCTCCTGAGGCAACGCCACCTTCCCGACCTGCTTCATCCTCCGTTTGCCCTCCTTCTGCTTCTCAAGGAGCTTCCTCTTCCTCGTCACATCACCACCATAGCACTTTGCGGTCACATTCTTCCTCAGTGGTTTTATGCTCTGCCTGGCTATGATCTTGCTACCTATTGCCGCCTGTATCACCACCTCAAAGAGCTGTCTCGGTATGACGCCCCTCAACCTCTCAACGACCTCCCTCCCCTTCTGATACGCCTTCTCCCTGTGGACTATCATGGAGAGTGCATCCACCGCCTCTCCGTTCAGGAGTATCTCTATCCTCACAAGTTCAGACCTCCTGTAACCGATGAACTCATATTCAAGGGAGGCGTATCCACTTGAATATGATTTTAATTTATCATAAAAATCCCATAAAATCTCACTGAGCGGCAGCTCATATGTCAGTGCCACCCTGTCCCTTCCTATGTAATTGAACCCCTTCTGGATGCCCCTCTTCTGCTGGCAGAGCTCGATTATCCTGCCCACAAAGCCTGAGGGAACAAAGATCACCGCCTTTACAAATGGCTCTTCTATATACTCATGCCTGTGTGGAAGTTTTGCAGGGCTATCGATATATACAACCCTCCCACCCTGCACTGTAACCCTGTAAATCACCGTAGGGGCGGTATTCAGGAGTGAAAGCCCGAACTCCCTCTCAAGCCTCTCCTTTATTATCTCCATGTGCAAAAGCCCGAGGAAACCACATCTGAAGCCAAAGCCGAGGGCGATCGATGTCTCTGGCTCATATGTAAAAGATGAATCATTAAGCCTGAGCTTTGAGAGGGCGTCCTTAAGGGCCATATACTGGCCTGACTCTGTTGGATAGAGACCACAGAAGACCATGGGTTTAACCTCCCTGTAGCCAGGGCATGGCTCATCCGTGGGTCTTTCGGCATCGGTTATGGTGTCACCAACCCTTGTATCTGATAGATCCCTTATCCCTGCCACTATATATCCAACATCCCCTGCCTCAAGGACATCAACCACCCTCTTCTTTGGTGTAAATACACCCACCTCCAGGACCTCATAGGATCTGCCTGTTGCCATCAGGAGTATCCTTGAACCCCTCCTCACCACCCCATCAAAGACCCTGACGAGCACCACAACACCCTGATAGGTGTCAAACCAGGAGTCAAATATCAATGCCTTCAGCGGCCTCTCTTCATCACCCATAGGCGGTGGGACCCTCCTCACCACTGCCTCAAGCACATCCCTTACTCCGATACCCTTCTTGGCGGATACAAGGATCGCATCAGTACAGTCTATACCTATCGACTCCTCGATCTGCCTCTTTACATCCTCTGGTTCCGCATTATGGAGGTCTATCTTGTTAATGACAGGGATGATCTCGAGACCATGTTCAGCCGCAAGATAGGCATTCGCCATGGTCTGTGCCTCTACCCCCTGTGTTGCATCAACAACAAGCAGTGCACCCTCACAGGATGCGAGACTCCTTGAGACCTCGTAGGCGAAATCGACATGCCCGGGCGTATCGATGAGATTCAATGTATAATCCCTGCCATCAAGTGCCCTGTAATTCAGCCTCACTGCGTGTGCCTTTATGGTTATACCCCTCTCCCTCTCAAGCTCCATGGAGTCCAGGACCTGCTCCTTCAACTCCGCTGGGGTGAGCGCACCTGTCAGTTCGAGTATACGGTCTGCAAGTGTGGATTTTCCGTGATCAATATGGGCGATTATGGAGAAGTTCCTGGTAAATGGTCTGGACATGGAATCAAGAAGAGGCCCTTAAGGCGAGGCCGGCAGCCCCTATGGCACCGCCGTCATCCTGTAATCCGGATTTCAGTATCCTTGTGCCTGCCGAAAGGTGTTTAAAGGCCCTTTTTGAGACCTCCTTCTTCAATTCCTCAATGAACAGGTCCCACGCACCCACAAGCCCCCCTCCAATAATCACGGCATCAGGGCTGAGGAGGTTTATCAGGTTCGCTACCCCTATACCAAGGTATTGGCCCGCCTCTTTGAAGACCTCCCTGCTGAGGCTGTCTCCCTCAAGGGCCATCTTATAAACATCTGCGGGTGTCAGTTTATAGAAATTACCACCACAGCATTCTGCCAGCATACTGTGTGTCCCCTTCTCAAGTGATGATGTTGCCCTGTCCACAACCGCCCTGCCTGATGCATAGGACTCAAGGCATCCCCAGCTCCCGCACGGACAGAACCGTCCATTCGGCTCTACAACCATATGACCTATCTCCAGTGCACCCATATATATCTCACCCTTATAGATCAACCCTCCACCAAGGCCTGTGCCAAGGGTTATAACAATAAAATTATCTATCTCCCTTCCTGCACCGTTCCATCTCTCACCATAGGCATAGGCATTTGCATCATTGTCAAGCACAACAGGCATGGAGAATGCCCCCTGAAACACATCCCTTATCGGCATCCCGTCTATCGCCGATATATTGGGTGACTCGATAACCACTCCTTTTTTTGTATCAATTATACCTGCCACACCAAGCCCTATAGCAGTGATATCCGATATGTCGATCCCCTGCTGTCTGGATTCCTCAAGAAAACCCCTGAGCACCCCGATCAACTTCTCCTCTATAGAAAGATCATCATCCTCGGAGACGGACGGGGTGGGGTATTTATTACCGAATACCTTCTTGCCGTCCTCTGATACAATAACCGCCTTTATGTTTGTCCCGCCGATATCAAGACCAACAGCGATCCTCATGGCCATCTATCCCCCATTAATAACAGAAACTTATCTTATCACAATTAACAGCATGTGTAAAGGAATGGATATGGAATAACAGAGGCCGATCATCGTGTCTATATGGTAAAATTATTATGGTATGCAGGAGAAGCTTCCGTTAGATGCAAGGCTCCTCAGTGATGCCATCATCGAGCTGAACATCTCTCGCCACAATGTCTCCATCTACCCCAAGGACCACCCGCTGGTGAGCAAATCCCTAAACCGCGCATTTGAGTATTTCAGGAGGCTCTTTGAGCTGAGGGATGAGATCACCATCGCCATAGCAAAGGACACCATTATTATAGATGAATACTCACTCGACAAAAAGAACCCGGTATTCAAGGACTTTGCCCTCCACCTGAACAGGATGAGCATCGCCTCTGTCACATTTACGAAGAACCTGACAAAGGATGAGCTCTACTCCTTCCACAGGTTCCTGCTGGAGGATACAGAGGGCATGAGCCTGGATGCCATAAGGGAGAAGTGGAAGGGGTATGACCTCCCGAATATCAGGCTCGGGTTTATTGACTACAGTGCATTTGGTGAGGCCGATGGAGAGGCCTCGAAGAAGAAGCTCTATGAGTGGTATGTCCATGGGCTACTTGAGGGGACGCTCAGGGTGGATTCATTACAAGAGGGAGTGGATGAGATACCACCCGAGATACTCGCTAAGCTCATTAATGAGACCAGCACGGAGGACCTGAAGGAAGAATCCTACGACAGGGTTATAGCCAGCTACCTGAGAAAATCCTCTGAAAGGGCCTTCTCTGGGAAGGATATAAAGAGGCTCCTTGATTTTATAAATGGCCTCAGGCCTGAGCTGAAAAAGGAGTTCCTATCCTCATCCATGAACAAACTCTCCAAGGACATCAAATCCGTAGAAGAGGCCCTCAGGGAGACCCCCATCGATACGGTCATGACGCTCCTTAAGAACATCAATGAACAGAAGCTGTCCATACCTGATGAGCTGAGGAAGCTCCTTGAGAGGTTCTCGAGCCTGGAGACCGATGCCATAGAGAGCAGAATATTCAGGGAGGAGGATCTGGTGGATGACATAACGGTCTCTTCTGACATTGCAAGCCTCATATCCGATGAGAGGTTTGACAGGTTTGTCGACGAGACATACAGGAATGAGATACAGAGGCTCCTTGACTCCGATGCCCCTGCAGGCTATGTCGAGGACACAGAAGGGTTCAACGCCCAGTGGGATGAGGAGTATATAGAGAGGTGCTTCAATGAGATGATACTTGAGATACTGCTGTCTGGCGGGTCTGAGGTGGTCAGAGAGGAAGACTACGAGTTCTTCAACAGGCTCCTAAAGGATCAGATCGAAGAGCTCATAAGCACGGCCCAGTATGGAGAGGTCTTAAGGATATTAAGGGTGTGGAAGGAGAGATTGGGGGGTGACGATGGTGATGGTGGTGCATCCTCCTATATCCATTCGCCCGAGACCATCTCATTATTCATAGACTCCCTGAGGATAAGCGGCAGACAGAAGAGGGAGGAGGCACTGGAGTTATGCAGGTTTTATGGCGAAAGGATAATCCCACCCCTGATACACGCCCTTATACAGGAAGAGTCACAGACAGTGAGGCACTTCCTCCTGAGCCTCATTATCAGCTTCGGCAGGATGGCCGAGGCAGAGGCTATAAAACACCTCAGGGATGAGAGGTGGTATGTAAAGAGGAACATGCTCTTTATTCTCACCGAGATAAGAAGCACCGAGGGATTGCCCCATGCAAGACCCCTTTGTCGTCATGAACACCCCAGGGTAAGCTTCCAGGCTATTAAATACCTGCTCAGGATGGGAGACCCTTATGGTGTGGACATGTTGAAGGAACACCTGGAAGGTAAAACAGAGGAGGGCGTAAGACAGGCCCTCCTGCTTGCCGGGACATTCAGGGTGAAGGAGCTCGTGCCTGATCTGATAAGGATGCTGAAGAAGAAGGCCCTGAAGAGTGCCGATTATCAGGATAAGATACAGATCGTCAGGGCACTCGGACTTATAGGCGATCCCTCTGCACTCGATGCGCTGAGGGATATCCTCCATTCAAGGTCCATATTATTCAAGACCCCCCTCAGGAGGCTGAAGGAGGAGATACAGAGCACACTAAAGCACTACCCCCCTGAGGATGTCAGGGAGATCATAGGAGAGGTGGCGTTATAAGAGATGGAGAAGATCAGGCAGTTTATCAACATATTAACCATAGCCATATCAAACTGTTCGCTCTATTCCAATGACCATGAACTGGTTGACGAATATGCAAAGAAGGTTATGTCACTTATACAGGAGGTCATGGAGGATACCCTTGAGATCATGGTTATAGAGGGAGACCTGATCGTAAATAAGATCCCCCTCAGGGATGCAGGTCTCCATGGTGTCAAGCTCCTGAGGCGTATGCAGAGAAAGGGTATAACCCGCATCGCCTTCTCACAGGGTGTGACCCTCTCAGAGGTAAGGGAGTTCATTGTGGATATGTCCAGGTTCGATTCACCCCCAAAAACATACCATCATATCAGGACGGGCACCGTTGACATACACCTTGATGAGAGGAAGACAAGGGAGATGGGTGTGGACCTGGACTATATTACCCATGAACAGATCCAGAAGGTAAAGGAGATATACTACGGCATATCCCCTTTTAAGAGGCTGCAGATAGCAGGACTTGAGGAGATCGTATCAAGCTTTATCCTGGCGTTCCATAGAGAGGCGAACATCCTGAAACTCCTCACACCTGTCAGGTCTCAGGATGAGTATATATATACACATGCAACAAATGTTGCCGTGTTATCCATGTTTCAGGCAGAGTCACTCGGTATAAAGGGCAAACTATTGCATGACATAGGGATCAGTGCACTCCTGCATGATGTCGGCAAACTCGTCATCTCAAGGGAGATGCTCAACAGGCCCACACCTGCCTATACAGAAGAGGCAACCAAGATGAAACAGCATCCTATCTATGGTGCCGTCTATCTCTCAAAGATAGAGGGTCTCACAAGGCTTGCCCCTATTGTAGCGTTTGAGCACCATATGAGGTATGATGGCACGGGATATCCCAGATACAGTAGTGGCAAGAGAGGGCAGCACCCATGCAGCCAGATGGTCGCCATAGCGGATTTTTTTGATACGCTCAGGAGCATAAGATTATACCAGAGGAAATGGGAGATAAAGGATATACTTGCTGTTATGAAGATGAACGCTGGCAGGGACTTTAATCCATCCCTTGTGGACAACTTTGCAAGGACACTCCTTCTGGCAACCTCAGGATAGAGCCCCCTTCTTCCTGTGGTTCTGCCGTCTATGCCTCTCCACCGCAACCATCAGCAGGGACACAGCGGCAGGCGTAACACCAGGTATCCTGCTTGCCTGGCCGAGGTTCAGCGGCCTCACCTCTTCAAGCTTCTCCACCATCTCGTTTGACAGCCCCGGGATTCCCCTGTAGACAAAGTCATCAGGTATCCTTATATCCTCTATCCTCTTGAACCTCTCTGCCATCTCTATCTGCCGCCTTATATAGCCCTCATATTTTGTCTGGATCTCCACCTGCCTGACCACCTCAGGATCAAGACCATTCCTGTGGGAGTCTGGTATATCCATATAGGAGACCTCTGGCCTCTTCAGTATCTGATAGAGGGTTGTATCCTCCCTGATCTCAGAACCACCAAGCCTCCTGAGGACAGGATTTATCACCCCTGGCTTTACCCTTGTCACCTTGAGCCTCTCTATCTCAGACTCTATCATGGCCTTTTTACGGAGAAGGGCGTCCATATGCTCCTTTTTGATGAGGCCGATCCTGTAACCCTTCTCCATGAGTCTCAGGTCTGCATTGTCCTGTCTGAGCAGCAGCCTGTATTCAGCCCTTGAGGTGAACATCCTGTAGGGCTCGTTTGTGCCCTTTGTGATAAGATCATCTATAAGCACACCTATGTACGCCTCATCCCTCCTCAAGATAAAGGGGGACTCCCCCTTTATCTTGAGCGCAGCGTTTATCCCTGCTATGATCCCCTGTGCAGCAGCCTCTTCATAGCCTGATGTCCCATTGATCTGGCCTGCAAGATAGAGCCCACTAACCAGCTTTGTCTCAAGGGTTGGCCTCAGCTGGGTTGGATAAACAAAGTCATACTCAATGGCATATCCGTACTTATTTATCCTTACATCCTCGAGCCCCCTTATCGTCCTTATAAACTCCTCCTGCACCTCCTCAGGGAGGCTTGTGGAGATCCCGTTTGCGTATACCTCGTCCGTGCCGATCCCCTCGGGCTCTATGAATATCTGATGCCTCGGCTTGTCACCGAACCTCACCACCTTGTCCTCTATTGAAGGACAATAGCGTGGCCCCCTGCCCACTATCCTTCCACTATAAAGGGGAGAATATCTGAGGTTGTCCCTGATTATCCTGTGTGTGTGGTCATTTGTGTAGGTGATATAACATGGAAGCTGGGGATTGGTTATCTGTGCAGTGAATATAGACATGAATGGCGGTGGTGTATCACCATCCTGCCTCTCCATCACGGAAAAATCGATACTCCTGCCATCAAGCCTCGGGGGTGTGCCTGTCTTCAACCGCCCCATCCTCAAACCGATCGCCCTGAGGCTCCTGGAAAGACCTGTTGAAGGGGGTTCTCCTGCCCTTCCTGAGGGAAAGTTCCTCAGGCCGATGTGTATCAACCCATTCAGGAATGTGCCTGTTGCTATTACTACCGCCTTTGCCCTGTAGATATTATCGTTCGTCCTTATGCCCCATACCCTGCCCCTCTCAACGATGACCTCCTCAACCATCCCTCCTATGATCTCAAGCCCTTCCTGCCCCTCAAGGACCTCACGCATGTAGCGTCTGTAAAGGGCCCTGTCGCACTGGACCCTCGTCGCCCACACAGCAGGCCCCTTGCTCCTGTTCAGTATCTTGAACTGGATACCTGCCCTGTCCGTGACCTTTGCCATCTCACCGCCCAGGGCGTCTATCTCCCTCACAAGATGGCTCTTGGCAAGACCACCAACAGCAGGATTACACGACATCTGGCCTATCGTCCATGGATTCATGGTGAAGACAGCAACACTAAGCCCCATCCTTGCCCCTGCAAGTGCCGCCTCACACCCTGCATGTCCTGCACCGACTACTATGATGTCGTAATCCACCCTCTCCATATCTCTATTATAAAATTTTCCATTCCGGCATGATAATAAAGTGAGCCTGCTTTCTAAAGCGGGATTGAAAATCCTTTGATATATCTTGAGATTGTTCTGAATATAAGTATAACACCACCTGCCACAACAATCCCCCATACAGCGCCTGCGAGCACATCGGACGGATAATGGACACCCACATAGACCCTTGACAGGGCAACCGCTATGGCAATGGCGAACATGGGGATGGTGTATCCCCTGAAGAAATGGGAGAAGGTTGCCACAACGGCAAAGGCATTTACCGCATGGCTTGAGGGCATGGAGAATGAGTTGCCACAGCCAACCAGGAGCCTCACCCCGATGAGTGTATGACACGGCCTCGGCCTCTCAAAGAGGTGCTTGAGCATATTGGAGCTTGCATCCCCCATGGCAAGTGCGATGAGGCAGAGAAGCAGAACGACGACCGCCTTCTTGATGTCCCTCACAAAGGCAGGCACCATGAGGAGGAGGATGGGTATATATGGTCTTTCCGTTACAAAGATCATGAGGGTGTCGAGGATTGGACTGTGGATGCCCCTGTTTATGATGTAGAAGACCTGGATATCCATTATCACCATATTAGGCGAGCGGTTCCTTCAAGTCAAGACCTGATGGCCTCTGTAAGCCTTGCAAAATCCTCTATAGTGAGCGAATCCGGCCTTGAGGACGGATCTATCCCTGCCCTTATTAAAGCGGCCTTTATCTCACCCTCTCCACAGGGAAGGTCATCACCAGCTGAAAACCCCCTTAGACTGTTAAGTATCATCTTTCTCCTGTGTGAGAATGTCTTTTTAACAATCCTCATGAACAGCTCCTCATCCCCTATCTCAAAGAGGGGCTCCGGTGAGACCTCAAAATGGACGAGGGCAGAGTCAACATCAGGCGGTGGTGAGAAGGCCTTCCTTGAGACATAGAAGATGATCCTTGGCCTTGTATATAGCTGTATGGATATGGAGAGGGGGCTGTAGTCCTTGTTATTCGGCTGGGCCACGATCCTCAGGGCGACCTCCTTCTGTAAGAGGAGGGTCATGGTGATAATCCTTCTTCTATATTCCAGCAACTTAAAGAGCAGGGGTGTCGTGATATTATAGGGGATGTTTGAGACCACCTTGAAATCCCCTTTTATCTCATCATAAGGATATCTCAGGGCATCTGCATTTATTATCTCTACATTCTCCTTCTCCGAGAGTCGCTCCTTGAGCCTCCCTACCAGCCCTTTATCCACCTCAATGGCTATAACCCTCTTTGCACACCCCGAGAGAAATTCTGTTAATGTCCCTATACCTGCACCGATCTCAACAACCGTATCTTCACCTGTCACCCCACTGCTTTTAACAATCTTCCTCAGGATGTTCTTGTCAAATAGGAAATGCTGTCCAAGTGGCCTCCCCACCGCCTCTCATCACCCCTCTCCAAATTATCTCATCTCAATTCTCTCACATCGCCTGTGTATGTGAAGATTATGTAAGACCTCACATTACTGGTATTGAATATCCTCCTTACAGCCTCCCTGTAGATAGAGAGCTGGGGGGAATACTCCTTCAGTAGATATCCCACCTCCTCTTCCTTAACAGGGAATGTCTTGTAGTCATAAACCCTGTATTCACCATTCAACCTTATCAATCTGTCTATCCTCCCTGTGTAGACCTCTCCATCAAGCTCCATGGTAAATGGTAATTCTGCATATGAATCATCCCTTGGCAGGATGATCTCCTGCCATATGCCACTGTCCTTAAGCATGGAGATGTTATTCTCAATCATCTTGAGCATCTCTGCATCCGCATGAAGTCCCCCTTCTATAAATAGCTCTTTAACCCTCTCTATTGTGTCCTCCTCCTTTATAAAGCCCTTTGAGACCTCCTCAAAGAGCCTGTGGAGGACCTCCCCAAGCACCAGCCATCCCCTCCCGTGCCTGCTCCTTATATCCAGGGCATCGGTAACGCTCCTCCACCTGATCCCCCCTGTCTCTGGAAGTGGCGTCACCCTGGGTGTGACCCTGAGCCCCTCCCTTTTAAGTGGCCTCTTCCTGTGTGTCTCCTTCACATCAATACCCCTCACGATGGATAGACCCTCTATATCCGCATCCATCCTGAAACCATCCCCCTCCTTCCTCAATCCCAGGGTCTCCCTTATCAGCCCAAAGGCACTGTCCTCCCTCTCATCCCACCTGCTCACAAGGAAGAGTGTATCCTCTGCCCTTGTGACAGCCACATATAATAACCGCTTCTCCTCTTCGAACTCCTTCATCTTCTGGGTGAGGAAGTCCTCATCCACCCTCCTGATGGTTGCATCAGGTATGGATTTAAAATAAAACCTCCCTCCCTTTTCATATACAAGGTTCTCCTCGCTCCTGTGCCTGAATGGTTCCTCAAGGCCTGGCAGAAAGACGACAGGAAACTCAAGCCCCTTCGCCGAGTGGATGGTGATTATCCTCACCGCATTCATCCCCTCGGTGTTCACATTCGCCTTCGGCTCTTCATCCCTGTGGCATGTCCTCTCAAGGAAGTCCCTTATCCTGAAGAGGGATCTGCCACCTGCCTGAAGGTCCTCCACCAGCTTAATGAACTTCTTTATATTTGCCCTCCTCTGCTGTTCATGAAGGTATCTCCATGCACCTGTGCTGATAAGGGCATGTTCGATGAGTTCTGAAAGTGGCATTGCAGGCAGGAGTGATTGCCACTGGAGGAGCCTGGCAGGGACACCATCAAGAGGCCCTGGTAGTGCCCCTGTCCTCAACAGTTTCTCGTAGAGGCTGTCACCATCGGCATCCACCAGCCTCAGGATGGAGCCTTCGTCAATCATGAAGAGGGGGCTCTTGAGGAGTATGTAGAGGCTGTAATCGTCTGATGGGTTTGAGAGAAAGTATATTAATGCCCTCAGTATGGCGACCTCGGGCTCCTGATAAAAACCTATGCCCTTCACCGTAACAAATGGTATCCCGTGCCTCCTCAGGCTGTCCTCATACCTCTTGAGATGGGTCCTCCTCCTGAGGAGGATGGCTATGTCCCTGTATTCACAGGGCCTCTGTCCAGATCCCTCCCTGTCTGACACCATCATCTGGCCAACGATCTCCTGTATCCTCCTTGAAACGATCTCTGCCTCCTCCTGCTTGGCCTCTACAATGCTCCTGTAATCACCCTCGTGGATGATCAGCTCCACCCTGCCGGTGCCTGTGATATCACTCCTGCTCGCCTTAAACGGACTGTATCGGGTCTTCCACAGTGGCCCTTCCTCGTCCTGCCTCATGAGCCTTGAGAAGACATGATTGGTGAAGTCTATTATCGCTGGAAGACTGCGGTAGTTGTCCCTTATCTCCTCATACAGGAATTCCCTACCAAGCCATTCAGAGAGTTTCTGTCTTGCCCTGCCAAAGACCTCCACATTGGCACCCCTGAAGAAGAAGATGGACTGCTTCTCATCACCAACCAGAAACACGGTTGGTCTTACTCCGCTGTCCCTCTTTGCACCAAGGCCTGATCTCCACTCCTCTGTGAGTTTATCGATGATCGCCCATTGAAAGTCGTTTGTATCCTGAAACTCATCAACCAGTATGTGGTCTGTCCTCTCATCAAAGGCATAAAGTATGTTCGCCCATTCAGGCTCCTCTGTAAGGATCCTGTAGGTGAGATACTCAAGGTCACCAAAGTCAAGCACACCTCTCTCCTTCTTCAACTGCATATACCTATCAATACACCTTCTGAATATCCTGATAAGCAGATCAGACCTCTCAACCGCCTCCTCAATATTCCTCTGAAGCCAGAACTCATACATCCTCACGGCCCAGTCCTCATAGTCAGCCACACCTTCAAGGCCAGCAGGTCTCCTCCTCCTTGGCATCCCGTTGTTGCTCAGAAACAGGCCTTTTATCGCCCTTAGACCTTCAAGCCCTTTATCAAGGAGCATCCCCTCATACCCTGGTATAGACTCCCTGGCACCAGGCCATCTCAGGAGCTCATCAAGGAGATCCCTGTTCCGGACAGCAGGGGGTATGCACGCCTCCAGAGAGAATGGCCCTTTATTATGGAGATACCTCATCGCTTCCTTTAGATACTGTAGCCCCCTGAACCCCCTCTCTCCAAGGAGCCTCAGGAACAGGGCCTCATCCTCCTCGCTCATCTCCATCAACAAATCATAGAGAACCTCCTCCCATGCAATGTCTGAGTCTATCGCATCTATAACCCTGTAATCAGGATCAATCCCTGCTTCAAACGAGAACCTCCTCAGAAGAGAACCACAGAAGGAATGAATGGTCGAGACCCTCATCAGCGGTATCTTCTCCATGACCCTTCTGAAGGTCTCTCTATCCTCCTGACGCAGTATCCTCAGTATCCTGTCCTTCATCTCTGCAGCGGCCTTGTCAGTGAATGTGATGGCCAGTATCCGCTCCACATCAACACCACTCTGCAGAAGGGCGATATACCGCCTTGCAAGCTTCTCCGTCTTGCCAGAGCCTGCAGGTGAGGAGATGATCACACTCTTGTTTATGTCAAGATACCCCTCCATACTCATCCAGCCCCTGCACACAGGGCACTGTTATAACAGAACCTGCACTCCCCTGCCCTTTCGGGCTCAGGCGGAAAGTCACCATGCCTCATCATATTCACAAGCCCCCTCAGCCTCTCAAGCGCCTCATGGACGAACTCCTCCATCGAGACCCTCTTCGGGAAGAAATCAATCTTTATATCCCTGAGGGAATAAAAGCCCGTCTTCTCAACCACATCACCATGGACCTTCTGCCACATATATGCATAAAGGGGAAGCTGAAGGCTCCTGTTGTCAGTCGTCCCGGTCTTGTAATCGATAAGCATAACAGAGCCCACCCTTCTATCCACCCTGTCGATCTTGCCTTTTAGCCTTACACCATCCACCTCTGCGGTTATACGCTCTTCGATCTTATAGGGGACAAAGCCCTCCCTTCTCAATGCAGCCTCCTCCATCTTTATAAGGGGCAGCCTCCTCCTGAATATCTCTGTCGCAACCTTTGCCCAGAAACCACCCACAGGAAGTCCCTTGATCGCCTCCTCAATGGCCTTCATGATCCTCGGCTCGAGCTCGTCAAGATCGAAGTCCCTGGCCCTGTACAGGTTCTCCATAACCCTGTGGGCAAGGCTACCCCAGATCCTCCCCTCCACCTCATACCTTGGTGACTCCAGCATCTGGAGCCCGAGGACCTTCTCGATATAGAAACGCATGGGGCATCTCCTGAACGAGTCTATATCGGTCACACTTATGGCCCCTCCTGTCAACCTATCTATCCGCCTTCTCAATAAAGCACTCTCTGGGATATCATCCGTCCATATAATTGCTGAGTCCCCGTCAATCCCCATGAGGTGGCCCTCTGCAACAAGGACATCCTCCGTGCTGAATATATCGATGGCCCCAGGCTCTGTGATCGCCTCCCAGTCGAGGAGGGGAGAGGGGAGATGAGGCTTATCCTCCTCCCCTGATGGATAGGAGAGGTAAAGCCTCCCTGGAGAGGAATCAAGCAGCCTCTTAAAATACCTCTTCTGCCTATCGATATAATACTCAAGGTCAGGCATCCCGAGTGCCCTTTTTACCGAGTCAGGCAGATAGGGATCAACGGCAGGCCTTGACGGAAAGTCCTCCTCGGTCAGCCCGCCGAAGAAGATGGCATCTGCCTCAACAGAGCCTGCCAGCTCATACGGCAATGCCCTCACCCCTGTGAACCCCTCAGGATAATACTCCATCCCCCTTAAAAACTCCCTCAGATAAAACCATGGCTCGTGTTTAGAGACCTCGTAAAGCATCGCAAACCGCCTCAGGAGGGTGAACCGCTCGGTAATGGCAGGGCCCATGTCCACATCAAGGCCCTTCAGTACATCAAAGAAGCCGAGCCTCTCGAGCGTGGATTCAAAAAGCTCTATAAATGGGAGTAACCCCCTGCAACCCCTCAGCATCTCGAGTGACTCCATCATAGAGGCCATCTCCCTGTCGAACCTCTTGAGCCTCTCTCTGTCCTCATCGTCCATCTCATCATCTGATGTGCTGATCAGGCCCCTGCCTATGTTTAACCACGAGTCCCTGCCTTTTATAACCTTGGCCTTATATGAATAAGGGACTGCCATCCTCTTCAGGATGTCGGGTATACGGGGGAAATAGGGTGAGGAGAGGAAGGAGAGGAAGTCGGTCCTTGGATAATCCCCCTCAATGGACGATAGTATATCCTCAAGGGCGACCAGCGGGGATGCATGGGTGATGTCATACCTGCCTGCATCAAGGGGTATCTCGAACCTCCTGAAGACCCTCTTCAACATTGGCAGGTATTTTGAGAGCTGTGGAAAGGTGATGACTATCCTCCATGGCCTTATTCCCTGGTGTATGAGCCCCTTCACCCTCCGTGCCATTCCCTCTACTTCGTCCTCCATTGTCCTGTATCTATGACACGGGGGCCGATCCCTCTCTGTCCTGTAAGGAGACTCTTTCACACTGAACCCTGTCTGTGTGGAGAGGAGAAAGTCGAGCAGACCCGTGTCCCTCTCAGCAAATATATAGAGCCTTTTTGACCTCTCTATAATGAGACTCAGTGCAGAGAGCTCAAGCGGGGTTGGATCATAAAACCCTCTTATAACAACCGCATCATATGATGGAAGGTCCTGTAGGTCCTGGAACGCCTCCAGTGGTGTCTCCACATCAACAAGACCCCTCCGCTTGATCTCCTCCTCATACTGTTCAAGCACCTTGATCGCATTATCAAGTGCCCTGAACGCCTTCTCCTCAAATATCAATCCTCCTGCCCTCTCCCTGAACTCTGAGAGCGTGGTATGAGGCAGGTAGTGTCTTATCCTCCTCAATAGATCAGATAGCTGTGCTGCATAACCCGTGCCCTTCTGCCCTGTGATCTCCGAGAGGATGAGTATCCTCATGTCCTCTGATATCAACCTTCCCCTGAGGGAGGTCCTCATGAGACCTGAGGCAAGGCCTTTCAGGGTGAGGGACCTGAACGGTATAAACGCGCCCCCCCTGCCGGTATCCTTAAGAAACCAGAAGAACTCCCTACCTGCCTCCTTGAGGATGAAAGGGTCCGGAGACAGATACAGGACAGATGAATAATCATTTGGAGGGCAGAGGTCTACTATCCTTTCAAAGGCAGGTTTGTTATCTCCACCATATGCTATATAGAGGACCTTCTCATCCACCTAACGCAGACCCTTACACATGATACTCCACTATATCACCATCGTGAAGCACATAATCCTTGTTGACCCTCTGGCCATCAAACCGGGCAGAACCCCAGATACAGGCATACTTGAAGTTCTTGACAAAGTCCTTGTGGATGAGCCCTGCAAGGTCAAGGACGTCTGAACCCTCTGGGATGGTAAACGGTGTCTCAAGGTCTGGCCTCTTCCCGGGTTCTTTTGAATACACCCTTATAATGCCCGAGTTCTTGAATATACCAACCTTCAGCTCTTCAAGCCCCCTCTTATCCCGTGCTGATACATGGTAGACTGGATAACGATCGCCGTATTTATCCTTAAGACCCTTAACCCCCTCATCCACCTGGAGATCACACTTATTCACAGCCACTATAACCGCCTTTTTTCTGTGCCTCTTATCTCCTCCCCTCTCCTTATTCCCCTCCCTTATGGGTATCCTCCAGTCCCTTATCTGTTCAAGGAGGAGCTCGGCCTGGATGTCAGGGTCATCGGTGGCATCAACAACGAGCATTATCAGATCTGCCATCCTGACTATGGAGGAGACCCAGCCATCGGTGGAGTCATTGCCGATTGGAGGGAGGTCAACAAGCTGAAACTGTATATCCTCATAAGGCATCATCCCTGAAACGGGCATAACTGTAGACATGGGATAATCCGCTATAACAGGCTTTGCATTGGTCAGGGCAGCAAGTATAGAGGACTTGCCCGAGTTCGGGAAACCAACAAGCACCACCTGTGCGGCACCATGCCTCTCAACAGTATACAGGTCTCCCCTGCCTGTCTTCTTCCTCTTTGCCGCCTCCTCCCTCAGCCTGGACAGCCTCCTCCTGAGGTCAGCCCTCAGCTTGTCGGTGCCCTTGTGCTTTGGCACCGTGGAGATCAGCTCCTCCAGCGCCATAATCTTCTCCTGAGGGGTGGAGGCCTGTTTGAACCTCTTCTCAGCCTCAAAGTATTCAGGTGGCAGGTTCGCAGGCATAATTAAATATATCATAGAAGAGCCGAGTTTATGGAGTCATCAAGGAGGAGCCAGCCCCCTCTATCTATTCAGTGTAAATATGTAATAATAAGAATAATATGTCTGGACAGATGGACACAGATAGGGCAATGGGGCTGTTCCGTGAGGGGCTCAGTGCACTCTCAAACAACGAGCCCTTAAAGGCCCTGTCCCTCTTTGAAAGGGCGTATAATATCAAAGACATCCCTATCATAAAATCCTATCTTGCCTTCAGCATAGCAAGGGAGAGGGGACAGGTATCACTGGCCATATCCCTGTGTGAGGAGGCCATCAGGGAGGAGGGAGGGAATCCCGTGCACTACCTGAACCTGGGCAGGGTCTATCTCGTAAGGGGAGACAGGGAGAGGGCCGTGCAGGCCTTCAGGGCAGGGCTCAAGAGGCAGAGGCATCCCGAGATCATCGCAGAGCTTGAGAGGATGGGGATAAGGAGACTGCTCGTCATCCCCTTCCTGAAGAGACAGAACCCCCTTAATAAATATCTGGGCCTCATCCTGACCCGACTGAAGAATATATAAACCGCACCAAAGAACACAACACTGTATTTCGTGGTAACATATAGATATGAGTGATGACGGCTTCAGGCTTGTTGCGGATTTTAAGCCAACAGGTGATCAGCCAAAGGCCATAGAGGCCCTCACAGAAGGCATATTAAAAGGCCACAGGCACCAGGTCCTGCTTGGTGTGACCGGCTCTGGCAAGACATTCACCATAGCCAATGTCATAGCCAATGTCAATAAACCAACACTCGTTATCGCCCATAACAAGACCCTTGCAGCCCAGCTATACGGTGAGTTCAGGACATTCTTTCCTGAGAATGCCGTGGAGTATTTTGTGAGCTATTATGATTATTATCAGCCCGAGGCATACATCCCCACAACCGATACATATATAGAGAAGGACGCCCTTATCAATGATGACATAGACAGGCTGAGGCATTCTGCCACCAGGGCCGTGCTCGAAAGAAGGGACGTGATCGTGGTTGCCTCTGTATCATGCATATATGGTATCGGCTCTCCAGAGGATTATCTTGCCATGCACTTCTTTATAGAGGACGGGATGCATACCGAGAGGGATGCCTTTCTGAGGAGGCTCGTGGAGATGCTTTATGAGAGGACCGAGGACTTCAGGAGGGGCACATTCAGGGTGAGAGGCGATGTGGTCGAGATATTCCCGTCCTTTTCAGGCGACAACGCCATAAGGGTGGAGTTCTTTGGAGATGATGTGGATGGCATATACGAGTTTGATCCATTGACAGGCGATGTCATAAGGAGGCTCGAGAGAATAGCCCTGTATCCAAACAGCCACTGGATAACACCGAGACCAAGGCTTGAGAGGGCAATAGAGGCAATAGAGGAGGAGCTTGAGGAGAGGATCGAATACTTCCTGAGACAGGGCAAGGAGCTTGAGGCAAAGAGGCTTGAACAGAGGACGAGGTTCGACATGGAAATGCTCAGGGAGTTCGGTTACTGCCATGGTATAGAGAACTACTCAAGGCACCTGAGTGGCAGGGTACCTGGAGAACCGCCATCGTGCCTGATCGACTACTTCCCAGAGGATTACCTTCTCATCATCGATGAGTCCCATGCCACCATCCCACAGCTTGGGGGCATGTATGAGGGAGATCGTTCAAGGAAGCAGACACTCGTTGATTACGGCTTCAGACTGCCATCTGCACTTGACAACCGCCCCCTGAAGTTTGATGAGTTTGAACACAGGGTGAATCAGGCGATCTATGTGTCTGCCACACCTGCTGAATATGAGATAAGGAAGTCAGGAAACAGGGTGATCGAGCAGATCGTGAGGCCAACAGGGCTGATGGACCCAGAGATAGAGGTGAGGCCTGTCTCAGGCCAGCTTGATGACCTGCTTGGCGAGATAAAACAGAGGGCCAAGAGGGGTGAGAGGGTGCTTGTGACAAGCCTCACGAAGAGGATGGCAGAGGATATAACAGAATACTACTCAGAGCTTGGCATAAAGGCGAGGTATCTCCATTCTGATATAGACACACTTGAAAGGGTCGAGATACTCAGGGATCTGAGGTTAGGGCGGTTTGATGTCCTCATCGGTGTGAACCTGTTGAGAGAGGGGCTCGATCTTCCAGAGGTCTCGCTCGTTGCCATACTCGATGCTGACAAGGAGGGCTTCCTCCGCTCAGGCAGGTCGCTGATACAGACGGCAGGCAGGGCGGCAAGGAATGTGCATGGCAAGGTCATCATGTATGCCGATACCATCACAGGCTCCATGAAGGCGGCGATCGACGAGACGAACAGGAGGAGGAGGATACAGGAAGAATACAACAGGAGGCACGGGATCACACCAAGGAGCATTGTAAAAGAGATAACGAATATACTGAGCTCCATCTATGAGGCTGACTACTGGACCGTCCCTGCCGTCTCAGAGGAGGCCATCGAGTATGAGGATGAGACCCTGATAAAGAGGCTTGAGGAGGAGATGAAGGAGGCGGCACAGAGGCTTGAGTTTGAAAGGGCAGCAAGACTGAGGGATCGGATCAGGGAGATAAAGAAGAGGCAGCTGGAGGTTGGTGTCAGGGTTTAGACACGGGGCTCACCCCCAGTCATACCTCCTCCTCTTCCTGTGGTGTATATACTTCTCTGCTGAGAGCGCGGCAATACACCCATATGCTGCGGCAACCACAACCTGCCTCACCTCAACACATGTAACATCCCCTGCTGTAAAGACACCCGGGATGGACGTCTCCATCATCTTATCGGCGATGATGCATTCATCATCACTCAGATCAAGGGCGAAATTCAGGAAGTCAACGATGGGCCTGCTACCATGTAGATACACGAAGACACCATCAACCTCCATATCCCTTGTCTCCCCACTCTCCCTCTCCTGGATCGTGATACCCTTTACCACATCCTCCCCTTTTATCTCTGTCACCCTGTGGCCCTTTATAACCTCTATCTTCCCTGAAGAGAGTGCAGGATGGTCTGACCTTATCTCCTTTGAGGGTGCAATCAGATAAACCTTGCCTGCAAAACGCGTGAGCACACCTGCCTCCTTTATCGCCTCTTCGGAGTCTCCGATCACGGCAACGGTCATTCCCTTGTAGAATGCAGCATCACATATCGCGCAGTAACTCACACCCCTGCCGAGGAACTCCTTCTCACCCTTTATGGTCGGCTTCCTGCCCATGGCGCCTGTTGCTATTATGACGGTCTTGCCCTTATAGGAGTTCTGGATGGTGTGGACCTCCTTTACCTCACCTTCCAGCTGGACACCCACCACCTGCTCCTCCCGATACTCCGCACCAAAGTCTATCGCCTGTTTACGGAATATATCCAGCAGCTCCTTCCCTGTCATCGGCCTGGTAAGCCCTGGATAGTTCTCTATCCTTTTTGTGAATGCAAGGGCACCTGCTGTTGGAGATTTATCAAGGACAATGGTCTTCAGGTTGGCCCTTGATGCGTACTGTGCTGCTGTAAGGCCTGCCGGTCCCCCACCGATGATGATGACATCGTAAAGTTCCTCTGCCATAACCCCTCCTTGCGCAATATATAGTTAATCAGCCACCCTGTAACTCTGCCTTTCTCAGCTCCGTCTTTTTGATCTTCCCTGTTGCCGTCCTTGGAAAGTCCTTGACAAACCTTATCCTCCTTGGCATCTTGAACGGAGCGAGATGCCCCTTGAGATACCCCCGTATCTCTCCCTCACTGAGCTGACACCCCTCTTTCAACCTCACAAAGAGGACAGAGACCTCAGAACCCCTGCCATCAGGCACACCAACCATTGCACACTCCTCAACCCCCCTGAGCCTCAACACCTGATCCTCCACCTCCCTTGGATACACATTCATACCATCAACGATGATAAGGTCCTTCTTCCTGTCCACTATATAGATATAGCCATCCTCATCGATCCTTGCCATATCGCCTGTATACAGCCATCCATCCCTTATCGTCTCTCTCGTCGCCTCTTCTTTATTGAAATACCCCTTCATCACATTCGGCCCTTTTACTATCAGCTCACCAACCACCCCTGGCGGCACCCTCTCCCCGTCCTCTCCAACAACAGCCACCTCAACACCAGGGATTGGAGGGCCAACAGATGAGGGTTTCCTCAGGCCATCCAGTGGGTTGACAGATACCACAGGTGATGCCTCGGTGAGGCCATAGCCCTCAAGCAGTGGGACACCAAACCTCTTCTCAAAGTTGTATATCGTCTCCACAGGGAGTGCCGCAGCACCTGATATACACGCCTTGATACTCATCAGATATCTCAATACATACCTTAACGGGAACGGTATCCTCTTCTTTGCCAGTATATTGTAGACCGTAGGGACACCTATAAAGAATGTTATCCTCTCCCTGAATATACTGTTTATGACCCTTGAGAACGGCCTTACAGAAGGGAGCATAACGATGGTGGCCCCTGAATATACGGGAAGTATAACACAGACCGTGAAGGTGAAGGAATGGAACAATGGCAGGAACAGAAGCACCCTGTCCCTGTGGGTGATATGCATCGCCTTCATACAGGCATCTGCGTTTGATATAAGGTTTCTGTGTGTGAGCATGGCACCCTTTGGAAAGCCCGTGGTGCCTGAGGTGTAAAGCAGGACCGCCACGTCCTCATCACCGCCTCCACCATCCGCTGTGCCCACCTTCTGGGGCATCTCATCAAAGAGGCACACCTTCACACCGGCATTCCTCTCACTCACCCTCCTCACCTTGTCAGAGAGTCCTCCACTGTATATCAGGAGCCTTGCCCCCGAGTCGCCCAGTATATAGGATATCTCTTCAGGTGTAAGCATGGTGTTTATGGGCACAGCAATACCACCGGCCCTGAGGATCGCAAAATAGGAGACGATGTATCCTGGGGAGTTCTCCATCAGTATGGCAACCCTCTCCCCCCTCCCCACCCCCTCGTGGATCAATCCACCTGCCATAAGGCCCACCTGATCATTGATCTCTGCATAGGTGTATCTCTGCTTCTCGAACTTTATGCAGACCTTATCAGGGAGGTCTCTTGATCTCTGGGACAGTATCTCATCAAGCCTCATAAGGGGTCACTCTCCCCAAAAAGATAAAAATATTTGTATACTAATAAAAAGGGTTCAAGCTTCGGATTCCTTCTTGAATCCGCATGATACAATCGTTATTTAGTATACCATGAACATAGCCCTTTATCTTCAGAGGAAGAAACGGATCATCGATACCTTCCTCAGAGACTACCTGAACTCAAGGAAGAAGCAGGGTGGATGTCCTGAGAGGCTGCGCAGGGCGATGGGCTACTCCCTCATGGCAGGTGGAAAGAGGATAAGGCCGATACTCACCATGGCAACCTATGAGGCCCTGAACGGAGGGTCAAGGAGCGTGATACCGGTTGCAGCATCCCTTGAACTCATCCATACCTATTCCCTGATACACGATGACCTCCCTGCAATGGATAATGATGACTTCAGGAGGAACATGCCGACAAACCACCGTGTCTTTGGCGAGGCAACAGCGATACTTGCAGGTGACGCACTCCTGACAGAGGCATTCAATATAATCCTCAGGACGCGCATAAGACCTGACATAAAGGTCTCCATCCTGAATGAACTTACCGAGGCGTGCGGCCCTGCCGGCATGGTGGGAGGTCAGCTCATGGACATCATGCTCGAGGGCAAGAGGGCGAGGAGGAGTGAACTTGTATATATCCACACACACAAGACAGGTGCGTTCATAAGGGCCGCGGTAAGGATCGGCGGGATAATGGCAGGGGCCTCATCGTCCCAGATGCGATCCCTCACAGAGTATGGTGAGAAGGTGGGTCATGCGTTCCAGATCGTTGACGACATACTCGATGTCACAGGCTCCACCGAGGAGATGGGGAAGACCACAGGCTCTGATGCTGCCAGGGGGAAGAACACATACCCCCTGATATTCGGTCTGGAGAGGTCAAGGAGGATCGCAAAGGACCTCATCGATGAATCGATAAGGGCTATAGACAGGATCAATGGCAGGATAGAACCATTGAAGGAGATAGCAAGGTATATCCTGAACAGGAAGAGTTAGATGATAATCGAGGATATAAACGGCCCTGAGGACATAAAGTCACTCTCCCTCAGCGAATTAAATGAACTTGCCAGGGAGTTGAGAGAGGTGATCATCGAGAGGGTGGCGATTAATGGTGGTCACCTTGCATCCAGCCTTGGTGCTGTCGAGATAGCCATAGCACTCCATTATGTATTCGACTCCCCCAGGGATAAGATAATATGGGATGTGGGACACCAGTCCTATGCACATAAATTACTGACAGGCAGGTTCAGGGAATTCCACACCCTCAGGAGATACAGGGGGTTATCAGGCTTTCCAAGGATGCAGGAGAGCCCACATGACCCCTTCGGGACAGGCCACAGCTCCACATCCATATCAGCAGCCATCGGGATGATCGAGGCCAGAGATCACAAAAAGAAGGGCTTCAAGGTGATACCTGTTATCGGTGATGGCGCAATGACGGCAGGGCTCGCCTTTGAAGGGCTCAACCATGCAGGGCACCTGAAGAAGGACATCATGGTCGTGTTGAATGATAATGAGATGTCCATATCACCGAATGTGGGCGCCCTCTCCACATACCTGAGGAGGATGATGACAGGAGACCTCTATACAAGGTTCAAGAAGGAGACGAAGCTATTCCTTGAGAGGATACCAAAGGTTGGAGACCCGATGCTAAAGATCGCACACAGGGCCGAAGGGACAGTAAAGGGCCTGTTTGCACCTGGCATCCTGTTTGAAGAGCTTGGATTTGAATATGTCGGGCCCATTGATGGACACAGGATAGACCTGCTTGTGGAGACATTCAGGAGGTTCAAGGACTTCCCATCGCCTGTCCTGATCCATGTGATCACAAAGAAGGGGAAGGGATATCCACCTGCTGAGAAGAACCCCAGCATGTTCCACGGCATAGGCCCTTTTGATATCGACACGGGCAGACCACAGTCCTCGGCAAGGACCTCATACAGTGAGGTATTCGGTGAGTGCCTGGTCGAACTGGCAGAGGAGGATAAGAGGATCATTGCCATAACAGCGGCCATGACAGAGGGCACAGGGCTTACAGAGTTTGCAAGGAGGTTCCCGAAGAGGTTTTACGATGTGGGCATAGCAGAGCCCCATGCGGTCACATTCGCAGCAGGGCTTGCCACACAGGGGCTGAGACCTGTTGTTGCCATATATTCGACCTTCCTGCAGAGGGCGTATGACGAGATCGTCCATGATGTGTGCCTCCAGAACCTCCCCGTGGTCTTTGCCATTGACAGGGCAGGCATAGTGGGAGAGGACGGCCCCACCCATAACGGTGCATTTGATCTATCCTTTCTCAGGCATATACCCAATATGGTTGTTATGGCACCAAAGGATGGCAATGAACTCATCAGTATGCTCAGGACAGCACTCTCATACGATGGCCCATGCGCCATAAGATACCCCAGGGGCATGGCACCCAGGCTTAAAGGAGACGAGACGCCCAGGACCATGCCTATAGGGAAGGCCGAATTATTGAAGGAGGGCAGGGATATACTGATCATCGCCATAGGAAGCATGGTCATCCCATCGCTTGGTGCATCCGAGATCCTGGAGCAGGAGGGTATAAGCGCGTGTGTTGTGAACGCAAGGTTTGTAAAGCCCATCGATGTGGAGCTGATAGGGCACCTAACACGTAATATAAGGCATGTACTCACTGTTGAGGAGAACGCACTCCAGGGAGGTTTCGGTAGCGCCGTGCTCGAGACACTCAATGCCCATGGCATCAGGGATGTGAACCTCAGGATGCTCGGCCTTCCTGACGAATTTATACAGCAGGGGCCACAGGAGAGGCTGAGGGAAGGGCTTGGGCTTGATGCAAAAGGCATAGCAAGGGAGGCAATGGCCCTGTGCCTACCCTCTATCTCATAGACGGTAACTCCTACATCTACAGGGCCTTCTATGCCATAAAGAGACTATCCACCTCAGACGGCTTCCCCACAAACGCCATTTATGGCTTTACCAATATGATACTCAAGATCCTGAGGGAGAGGTCTCCTGAGTATTTTGCGATCGTCTTTGACTCGCCTGAACCAACCGAGAGACACAAGATATATGAGGACTACAAGGCACAGAGGCCGCCTGTGCCAGAGGACCTAAGGCCCCAGATACCTGTAATCAAGGAATTGATAGAGGCGTTTAATATAAAGACTGTTGAGGTGCCTGGTTATGAGGCAGATGACCTGCTTGGAACGATCGCAAAGAAGGCAGAGGAGGAGGGTGTGGATGTCTTCATAGTCTCGGGTGATAAGGATCTGTGTCAGATATTGACCCCGCACATAAGGCTCTATGACACCATGAAGGACAGGATAACGGATGAGAAGGCGGTGATAGAGCGATACGGTATAAGGCCTGAAAGGTTCCCTGAGGTGATGGCGCTGATGGGTGATCCGATCGATAATATCCCTGGTGTGCCAGGGATCGGAGAGAAGACGGCGGTCAGGCTCATAAAGGAGTTTGGCAGCCTTGATAACCTGTTGAGGAACTACTCAAGGATAAAGAGCCCAAAACTGAGAAGGGCCATATCAGAAAACCTTGAGAATATAAGGCTGAGCCTCAGGCTTGCGACCATAAAGACCGATATACCATTTGATATATCAATGGATGACCTCAAACCAGGAACACCCAGATGGGACAGGATACTGGATTACTTCAGGAGGTATGAATTCAGCAGTCTCATCAGGCTGATCCCAGAGGAGGAGGTGGCATCTGATGAAGAGACAGAGTTCATCACCATCCTGAGTGAAGACACACTCGAACAGGCCATCTCCCTGATCAAGGACGATGTGACCATTGACACAGAGACCTCATCACAGCATCCTGTAGGGGCCGAGATCGTGGGTATATCCATGACCACAGAGCCTGCAATGGCCTATTATATACCTGTCTCACATTCATACAGGGGCGTCCCTGAACAGTTGCCAGGGGAGTATGTATTCAAGAGGCTTAAGAGGATACTGGAAGACCCTGATATAAGGAAGACAGGGCACAATATAAAATACGATCTCATAGTGTTGAGAAGCCATGGTATAAGGCTCCAGGGGATATACTTTGATACCATGGTGGCATCCTACCTGTTGATGCCGAATAAGGCGAATCATAACCTGAATGATGTTGCACTCCATTACCTCGGGCATAAGAAGCTCTCATACGATGAGGTTGCAGGTAAAAGGGGCTTCAGGGAGGTGGATATAGAGGATGCAACAAGGTATTCAGGGGAGGATGTCTCTGTCACATTGAGGCTGAGGAGGGTGCTTGAACCCATGCTGAGGGACGAGGGGCTTGAGGACCTCTTCCACAATATAGAGATGCCCCTGATAGAGGTCCTTGCCGAGATGGAGATGGCAGGTGTGAAGATAGACATCGGGCTGATGAGGCGACTCTCTGACGAGCTCCAGAGGGAGATCAGTGCCGTTGAGGAGAGGATATACTTCATCGCAGGTGAGAGGTTCAACATCAATTCACCAAAACAGCTCCAGGAGATACTGTTTGATAAACTCGGTCTGAGGACACTGAAGAGGACTAAGACGGGATATTCAACAGATGTTGATGTGCTGGAGGAGTTGAGATTCGAACATGAACTGCCCGGTGAGATACTCGAACACAGGACACTCTCAAAGTTAAAGAACACCTATGTGGATGCACTCCCCAGGCTTGTCAACCCGAAGACAGGGAGGCTCCATACATCATTCAATCAGACCGTAACAGCCACAGGGAGACTGAGCAGCTCTGAACCAAACCTCCAGAACATCCCTGTCAGGGGCAGGTGGGGCATGAGGATAAGGGAGGCGTTTGTTGCCGAGGAGGGCCATGTATTGCTATCAGCAGACTACTCACAGATAGAGCTCCGCATCCTTGCACACCTGAGTAAGGACGAAGGCCTGAGGAGGATATTCAATGAGGACGGGGACATCCACACCATGACCGCCTCGGAGATCTTCGGTGTGCCAGAGGGGGGTGTTGATGCCGAGATGAGGAGGAGGGCGAAGACCGTCAACTTCGGTATAGTATATGGTATAAGCCCCTATGGCCTGGGCAAGGAGCTCCAGATAGGCACTGATGAGGCAAGACAATATATAGATACATATTTTGCAAGGCATCAGGGTGTAAAGAGGTATATCGATGAGCAGATAAGGCTGGCCACCGAGAGGGGTTATGTCACGACCATATTCAGGAGGAAGAGGCCGATCCCTGAGCTCAGGAGCAGGAATAAGACAACAAGGCAGCTTGGAGAGAGGCTTGCCATGAACACGCCGATACAGGGCTCTGCTGCTGACATCATAAAGATAGCCATGATCAACATACACAGACGCCTCAGGGACGAAGGGCTGAGGACAAGGATGCTCCTGCAGGTGCATGATGAGCTGTTATTCGAGGTGCCTGTTGAGGAACTGGACAGGGCCAAGAGACTGATAAAGGAAGAGATGGAGGGTGCCGTGAGCCTCTCTGTCCCGCTCAGGGTGGACATAGGAACAGGCAGGAACTGGGCAGAGGCACATTAAATCTCCCTCAGCCCCCTCAGGGCCTTCTCATGCCCGGGCGAGACCTTGAGTGCCTTATCAAAGAAGCCCCTGGCGGTGGTCTTAAGACCTGCCCTTAAATAGACCCAGCCAAGCTCTGCCATATAATCAGGGTTCATGGGATCAAGCTCCACCGCCCGCTGGAGCGGCTCCTTCGCCTCTTTGACCTTCCCCTGCCTCAGGAGTATCAGCCCATGGAGATAATGATAACGGGCCTTTGAATCATCCAGATATATAGCCTGCCTGACGTATGTCTCGGCCACCTGATAATTACGTTCATTAAAATACCTCATCGCCAGCCTGTACTTCCTCATTGAAGGAGGGTCAGGCGTGGATGGCCTCCTCGCCTTAACAAAGACCTCGTTGTCATACCTCCTCCTCTTTTCAGGGTCTGAGAGCACCCTGTATGCCTCGTTGATATATGAGAATATACGGTTCAGTTTATTCCTCAACGAGTCATCATCAAACAGAAAATGCCTGTCAGGATGGAACCTCTTTGCCACCTTATAATACGCCTTCCTTATCTCATCCTTTGAGGCATCCCTCTTCACCCCGAGCACCCCGTAATAACCGAGCCTCTCGTAATTCCTGAACATATCCTCTATCTCTCTTATTGATTCAGGGACCTCGGCCTTCTCATAGATATCCCTCACCTCCCTCTCCGAGACGGGTGGGGCAGGAATGGTCGTCAGGAGCCTTATGCTGAGGAACCCATATATACTCTTGGCAGCCTCAGAAGGCTCGAGACGGGACTTGACGATGATATCCCTTACGGTATTCTTATTATCAACAAGCGAGAGCACCCTCTTGCCAGGTTCATCCACATGGATGTCCTGGAAGAGGTCCAATGGGCTCGAAGAGAAGTACACTATCCTGTCCAGTGGCATATGCTTCATTATCCTCTGGACATCCTTTATCCTCTTTATCCCGTAATATATGAGATTGCCTGGTGAGAGCTTCAGCGTGATCACCTCTTTGCGGGGAAACTCTCCCTCCTCAAATACAAAGCTCCCGTCCTCAAGGGAGAAGAGGCTGAGTATTATCTCCTCCACCTGCCCCCTTACAGACTCAAAGAGCTGATGGGGGTTGAGCACACCATGACTGACCAGTATATTACCGAGCCTCTTGCCGGTCTTCTTCATCTCGGCCACCGCCTCTTTATACTGGCCTGGGGTGATCAATCCCTTGCGCAAGAGATACTCCCCGAGCCTGTCCTCGGGCTGGTTAGAGGCAGAGAATATCATATCACCCTTCTCCACATAGACCTTCTTTATAATGTCCTCAAGCCATACCTTGAAGATACCGGTCCTCTGTGTAAGGTACAGTCCAAGCAGGGCATCAGCCAGTTCATAATATATAATGCGACCGCTTAAACCACCCTTCCTCCTTAAGCCAAGCCTTGTAAGGGAACTCTCATGCCTTGTCCAGACAACCTCGCCATCTGTAAGGAGTTCGGGTTTTTCAACCTCAACCTTTACTATCTCGCCCCTCTGCAGGTTACACCTCTCACGCACTATAATCCCGACACCACTGAGTGAATAGTCAACAAGCCTTGCTGGCAGGAACCTGTCCTGATATCTGAGCCTTGCATCAGAGTCCGCAGGATATCTCTTGAAGTATCTCTTTTCCTCCATATCAAATACCGCCCTTTTGTGCCTGCCAACCCATGTTAATGTCAGGGTGTAATATAATACTGAAGCAACAAAAATTCAAGATAAAAATCATAGCCCCGGGGAGGGGTTGTTATCTCTGAGTATGAATTTAGTTGGAGAGGGACCTTAATCAATCCAGACAGAATATGTTTCCTCTTTACCCTCTTGTCTACTTAACAGCCCGTCTGCAATCCTGGATAAGAGCCTCTTATTTATTTTTAATAATTCATTTCAGTATAATATTTTTGTACTTTGTCCTTGATTGCCCCCGAAGAAACAACGGCATTTTTGGATAGATTATCTTTGAGTAAGGATCGAATCAAAGTCTGCAGGAGACCCGTTCTCATGAAAGACAGACTCGATATCCTGGCCATATCCCTTCTTATATTAATCTCGGCTGTATCCATCTCCAGGATGGCTATTGCATCTGACCTGATGTTTCTCAAGGATTGCCTCTCATCCATCAGGGCAGGGGACTATGAGAAGGCCGTCAAGGAGTGCAGGGATGCAACAGAGAAGAGGCCTGACTCTGCAGAGGCATACTTCGCCCTCTCCTTTGCCTATGACAGGCTTGAGAGGTACGAGGATGAGATAGAGGCCCTGCAGAAGGGCCTGGAGATAAAGCCTGACTATGAGAAGGCATATCTCTCGCTTGGATATGCATATGATAAGCTGGGCAGACACGAAGAGGCCATCAAGGCGTTCAAACAGGCACTCAGGATCAAGCCTGATTATCTTGAGGCACATCTTGCCATGGGATATGTCTATGATAAGTTAGGAAAATGTGATGAGACGGTGAAGGTCTGTGAAAAGGCGATCAAGATCGACCCAAATATCACCGAGGCATATCTTACCCAGGGGTATGCCTATGATAAGATGGGGAGGTATGAGGATGAGGTAAAGGCACTAAAACAGGCAGTGAGGCTGAGGCCTGACGATGCAAGGGCACACTTCAGCCTCGGGTTTGCCTATGACAAGCTTGGCAGGTATGAGGAGGCTATAGGCTCTTTCATGGAGGTTTTGAGGATCAATCCTGACAACATCGCAGCCCTCCTTGCAACGGCATATGCATATAACAAACTGGGTAGATATCAGGATGAGGTGGAGACCTATAGAAGGATACTGAGGATAGAGCCTGACTATACAGGTGTCAACAGGGGGCTTGGATATGCCTATGACAGACTCGGTAGATACAGGGAGGCGATAAGGGCGTACAGGAAGGCATTGAAGGATTATCCTGACGATGCAGGGTTACGGCTTGCCCTTGCAAATGCGTATACAAAGATAGGAGACACAGAGGCCTCTATCAGGGCGTTCAAAGGGGTGATAGAGGTAAAGGGTGATATGCCGGAGGCATACATCGGTCTCGGATTTGCCTATGACAGACTCGGTAGATACAGGGAGGCAGCCGAATCCTTCAGAAAGGCGATAAGACTCAGGCCCTCCTCTGCAGAGGCACATCTGGGTCTTGGTATCGTGTATGACAAGCTCGGTAGATACAGGGAGGCGATAAGATCCTTCAAAGAGGCCCTGCGATACAACCCTGACCTTACGGAGGCGCGCTTCTGCCTCGGTGCCGTGTATCACATCACCGGGCAGAAACAAAAGGCGATGGAGGAATACAGGATCCTCAAGAAGACGGACCCTGAAAAGGCACAGAAACTCCTTGATTACATGAAGGGGTAATCAATCCTTCCTGCTCACCACGGTGACCTGCTTCTCCGTCCTTGTGGAGTAGGCGCCCTTGAGGTGGAGGCTGAATCTCTGGAGGAGCCAGAGTTCAGGGAGTATCTCTGCTATGATCTCACCGTCGTCAAAGACCCTCACTATAGAGCTCTCTGATACAACAACCGCCACGGCGTTTGTATGCTTTGTTATCGAGGCTGCCGCCATGTGCCGGCTTCCAAGGCCAAGGGGCAGGTTTATACCCTTTGAGGATGCATTGATATATCTGCAGGCTGAGAGTATGATGCCAGAGTCAGAAACGATGAAGGCACCATCAAGCTTCGCAAGCTCCTTTATCGTCTCCCTGATGTCAGGGTTCTCGATGTGCTTCTTCTTGTCAGGATGATACCAGAGCGGGTCGAGTATGAGACACTTTGAGTTGTTGAGCACCCTGTCAGAGTCGGAGACGACAAACATCGTGCCAACCTTCTTCCCCTCCCTTCCCTCTCGTGCGATCTCTATGGCAAGGACGATAACCTCTTCAAGGGTCTGAAGATTGACACCCCTCTTCTTGCTGCATATATCCCTGAGGAAGTCTACCTTTCTCCTCCCCATCCACCTCTCATCTTCCAGAGAGTGTCAGGTAGAATGTCGAGCCATCCCTGTATATAAGTAACAATACCGTATCGCCCTGCCTTATCCTGGAGGCCACCTTCTGGAAGTCCTTTGTGTTCTTTATCCTCTTCCTGTTGATCTCCATTATCACATCGTCCTTCCTCAATATCCCCCTTGCAGGACTGTCCTCTGTGACATGGGTCACCACAACACCCCTTATCCTGCCCGGTATATCAAGCCTCTGCCTCACCTCATGGGTTATATCCTGCACATAGACGCCCTTGAAGATATTCTCGAAAGTCCCTGGCAGCTGCTGCATCTCTGTGGGTAGCTCTGCGATCTTCACCTTCAATACCACTGGCTTGCCATCACGGATCACCTTCACCTCAACCTCTGTATCAGGTGGTGTGCTGGCCACCATATTCTTCAGGTGGTCAGGGTCTCTAACCTCTTTGCCATTGTATTCAACGATGATATCACCCCTCTTTATACCCGCCTCCTCTGCAGGGCTGTCCTGCACCACATCCCCAACAAGCGCGCCCTTCTCCTCTTTGAGCTTGAAGTATTCGGCGATCTCATGCGTCACAGGCTGTATCACCACCCCGAGCCAGCCTCTTATGACCTTACCTTCCTTTATGAGGCTCTCCATCACCACCTTCGCCATATTGCTCGGGATGGCAAAGCCTATGCCCTGATACCCGCCTGATGTGCTGAAGATCGCTGTATTGATCCCCACAAGCTCTCCTTTTATATTCACCAGGGCACCACCTGAATTGCCCGGGTTGATAGGTGCATCTGTCTGGATGAAGTCCTCGTAGTCAGCGATACCGACATTCGCCCTCCCCTTCGCACTCACAATACCGGCCGTAACGGTCTGGCTCAGCCCGTAGGGGTTACCAATGGCTATAACGGTCTCTCCAACCTGGAGCTTGTCAGAGTCTCCTATCTTTATGGCAGGGAGGTTCTTTGCATCGATCTTTATCACTGCGAGGTCTGTCTTTGGGTCTGTGCCTATGATCTTACCCACAAACTCCCTCTTGTCAGCAAGTCTCACCTTTATCTCATCGGCATCCTTCACAACATGGTTGTTGGTCAGGATATACCCGTCCTCGGTCACTATCACCCCTGAACCAAGACCTGACTGTTTATACTCCCTCGGCCTGCTGAAGAAGCCGAACTCATCGCCAAAGAACCTCCTGAAGAAGGGGTCCTCAAAGAATGGAGAACCAAAACCAGGAACCCTTATCGTCTTTGTGGATGATATATTGACAACCGAGGGCTTTACAGCAGCCACCACCTCTGCCATTGCCTGGTTCGTCCTGCTCAGGATGTCAACCGCCTCCTCTGAGATCGAGGGAGGCCGTGGATCTGTATATCCCTCGGGTGTGAGGTCAAACCTGAATGAGATGCCAAGACCCAGGATAATGCCTATGAGGATAAGGACCGATGCGTAGACTGCCTTTCTGCTGACCCTCATGACCCCTCTCTCCTTCTTTAATTTATCGTGATGCGAATCCCTGACGGGTTAACCATTTTTAATAATACAACAATATATCCTGTTATTCAAATATCACTTCTCTATCACAACACTCACATCATCAGGCTTGCCCAGTATCTCCACCGTCACATCATCCCCATATCGCCTCAGCAGGAGATCAAGCTCCCTGCCAGGCGTCACCTTGAGATTTCTGATGTGGATATGATTCAAGAACTCAGGGAGGATCGGCTGTCTGAAGATCACCCTCTTCATGTCTGCCTCGAAGGACAGACCAAGTGATGCCTGGAGCATGAGGATGAGGGAGCCTGAGGCCCATGTCTGTGGAGAGCAGGCGGCAGGATACAGTGTAGGAGGCATGCCCTTCCGCCTGTGAAAACCGCAGAATAGCTCGGGCAACCTCTGAAACTCCATAAATAAAGAGGCATCAAACACCGCCGAGAAGACCCTGAGCATCTCCCTCTTGAAGCCATATGAGGCAAGGCCACAGGCTATAATGGCATTGTCATGGGGCCATATGGATCCATTATGGTATGACATCGGATTGTAACGGACCTCATCGGTCGCTATGGTCCTTATGCCCCATCCTGAAAAGAGGCCATCTGACATCAATGTCTGCGCAAGCCTCTTGGCCCTCTCTGTCTTTGCAATACCTGTAAACAGGGCGTGCCCTGCTGTGGAGCCCACGACCCTGCAGGGCCTCTTCTGACCATCAAGGGCAAGGACATAACTGCCCAGCCCCTCGTCCCAGAAGTATCTGTCAAACCTCTCCTTCAGGTCCTCTGCCTCCCTGAATAGCCTGTGTGCCATCTCCTCCATGCCAAGCCTGCCTGCCAGCTCACCTATCCCCCTCTTCGCTGCATATACATATGCCTGGACCTCACAAAGGGCGATGCCCCCCTTTACAAGTGAGCCATCCTTATGGAAGACCGCATCCCAGGAGTCCCTCCACCCCTGGTTTACGAGACCATCCTCATCAGGGACATACTCGACAAAGCCATCGCTGTCTACATCTCCATATCTATCAATCCATGCAAGGGCCTCCTCTATATTCCTCCAGATATGGTTTATGAAGTCGATGTCTCCTGTCCTCTTCCAGTATTCACTTGCAAGGATCAGAAAGAGTGGTGTGGCATCGACACTCCCGTAATATACCCTGAAGGGTATCTCACCAAGGTTCGCCATCTCCCCCCTCCTCATCTCATGCACTATCTTGCCAGGCTCCTCAAGCCTCTCCCTGTCGACCTTCCTGCCCTGATGTCTGGCAAGGTATCTCAGGACATCCCTTGCCATGGATGGATTGACCCAGAGGAATTCAAGTGCGGTGATTATACCATCCCTGCCAAACGGGGTGGAATACCACGGGACCCCTCCATAGGGGTATACCCCGTTGCCGGTATTTGTGAGCATCATATTCATATCAGATATACCCCTCTTAATGGATTCATTGAACTGCTCGTTTGAGGTATAGATATATGCACACTCCTTCTTCTCCCTGGCCCTCCTCTTCTGCATCATTGAGAGGGATGACTCAAAATCCGTATCGCCCCTCTGTCCCCTACCCTCAATACATGTAATCCTGAAATAGATCTCCTCAACCGAATCAGGCCCGAGCCTCATGTTGAATATCATCGTCTTATCTCTGACAGCAGCAGGCCTCCTGCTGGATGTGATGGACGTCATCCTCTTTATCCCGTCAAGCCCTTCATATACAAACCTCATTCCCCTCCTGCCATACTCGGGCTCATGCACCATGCCCCTCTTCCTCCTCTTCACACCCCTGACCTCAAATATATCCATAAAGTCTGCATCCATGAATACCTCGAGCCTAAGCTCGGCAGCCTCCTCACTGAAGTTCTTTATCCTCAGATACTCATGACAGTGATTCGCATATATCACCTTTGAACGCATTATGTGGAGGGAGGACCTCCTGACGGTGCCGTTGCCCTGCCTCATATCTGGATTTGTAAGGTCAACGCTCAGGAGGATATCATCCTCATCCACATTCGAACTCAGAAACAGTGGCCTCAGCCCGTTTATCTTGAGTGACCATGCAGACAGGAACCTCGTCCCCCCATAATAGAGGCCCTGTTCATTCCTGCCAACCTGGTGTATGTCTCCATACCGGTCAAATACACCGAAGAGGTCTCCATCCTTGAGGATGAGCCTGTGAGGGTCTAACATGGAGGAGGTGGTGGAGATATAGTATCTGTCCCTTATCTTCCTGATCTCAGGCACTCTTTCTCCTGTCTTCCACCCCTGCGAGTAACTTCATATACACATCAAGATAGTCGCGGGCCATCCTTTCTGAGAGGAAGCGCCTCTCAAACTGCCTCCTGCACGCCCTTCTTGAGAGCCTTGGAAGGAAGTTCTTTATATACATGACCGCCTCTTCATCCTTCTCGAATATAAACCCCGTGATACCATGATCGACCACCTCAGGCACCGAACCCCTCCTCCTTGCGATCACGGGTGTCCCACATGCCATCGCCTCTATCATGGCGATACCGAACGGCTCGGGCCAGTCGATTGGATACAGCATGGCAAGCGCAGAACCTATGAGCTCCTGCTTCTCGGAGTCATCAACCTCACCTATAAACTCGATCAGTGGATTATCCAGAAGTGGCCTTATCACCTCATTGAAGTACTGGGCATCCGCCTTGTCCACCTTTGCAGCTATCTTCAGTGGTATCTCTGACATCAGTGCTATCCTTATGGCAGAGTCCACCCTCTTTTCAGGCGAGATCCTGCCAACATAAACAAGGTAGTCCCTTCTGTCGAGGCTGAGGCGGTACAGGTCAGCAGGCAGGCCGTGGTAGACCGTTGCCACCCATCTTGCACCATCAAGGGGCCTTCTCTGCGCGTTCGATATCGACACAAACGGGACCTCCCTGTACTCACCAAAGACCTTCCTGTACTCCCAGAGGTCAAGCCTGCCGTGCAGGGTGCTCACCAACGGTATATTCGTCCTCCTTGCAAGGACAAAACCAAAGCAATCAACATGTGTGTGGATTATATCAAACTCATCCTGACGCTTCAGCACCTCTTCCATCAGGAGGAAGTGCAGCGTATATGGATCGACACAGTGGGGGTCAAGCCTCAATGCCCTCTCTGTAACAGGGATGAGCCGTGCCGATGTCCTTGAGTCACCTGAGGCAAAAAGGGTCACCTCATGCCCCTTTTTAACAAGCTCCTCGGTCAGGTAATGCACGATCCTCTCTGTCCCACCATACAGACGGGGTGGGACGCTCTCATAGAGCGGAGAGACCTGTGCAATCCTCATCCCTTGGTATACACCTCCATTTTATGGAATCTTAATGAATAATAAGATTGAAGGGAAACAGAAGGCACAGGGAGGAGACCCTCTGTGCCTTTAATTAATTAGATTATAATATATCGAGGGGCTTATTCAACCTTCACGGTTATCCTCTTCTTCTCCTCGATGGCCTCCCTGGTCTTTGGGATCCTTACAGTAAGCACACCCTTCTTGAAGGTCGCCTCTGCCCTGTCTGTATCCACATCCACAGGCAGTGTTATGGTGCGTGTGAATGAGCCATATGAGCGTTCCATGTGGTAGTAATCCTTGCCCCTGTCCTCCTTCTCCTCTTTCTTCTCACCCTTTATGGTCAGGGAGTCCCTGTTAAGGGTCACCTCTATATCCTTCTCATCCATCCCTGGCAGTTCTGCAGAGACCCTGACCTCCTTGTCATCCTCCACCACATCGACATTGGGTGTGAACCTGTCACGCCAGCGACCAAGATAGGGCTCGAGCTCAAAGTCCCTGAAGAAGTTATCGAAAAGCTCATCTATCTCCTTTCTCAACAGGGCAAAGGGACTCTCAAGTTCACGCTTAATCGGCACACTCCTCTTACCAAAGGGGATGATACTCTTTAATGTCATGGATAACACCTCCTTTCCCTTTTATTATGCTGCCTTGACAGGTATCTTCCTTGTCCTGACCGCCTCGACCTTGGGAAGCACAACCCTGAGAACACCGTTCTTCACCGTGGCCTTTATCTTGTTCCTGTCGATCTCGTCAGAGAGGGTGAATGACCTCTGATAATCGCCAACCCCGTACTCTGAGGAGACGAGCCTGTGATTCTCAGGGATCTCGGGCTCCACCTCGCCGTAGATGGTCAGGACATCCTTCTCAAGGGTCACCTCAACAGACTTCTCATCCACACCCGGCATATCCGCTATAAGGACGATGTCATCCCTCCTCTCTATGATATCCACTGCAGGACAGTACAGCCTCTTCTCCTTTGTCCTCTCCACATCACCCTTCACCCTTGCCTCTTTCTTCTGAAGCTCCTTTGTCCCGGCCTTCATCCTCATCACCTCCTTATTCAGACTTTATCTCTATCTTCCTGGGCCTCTCTGCCTCAGCCTTTGGAAGGGTTATATAGAGGATTCCCTTTGTGAACCTCGCACTCACCTTGTCGGCCTCAATATTGAATGGGAGCTCGATCGCCTTTGAGAACCTGCCACTCCAGCGCTCCCTCCTGTGGTATGAATCCTCCTCCTTCAGCTCCTCAGACTTCCTTGAACCCCTGATCGTGAGCGTCCTGCCCGTCACAGAGATATCCACATCCCTGGGATCAATACCAGGTATCTCTGTCGTAACCACCGTGTCATCATCAGAGACCCAGATGTTTACAGGAGGGAAGTCATATGTCGGCTCAGATATAAGCCTCGAAAGCCTCCTCCTCATCCATTCAAACTCCCTCCATGGGTCCCAGAAGCCATTGAGATCATCAAAATCCCTCCACAACATCCTGATCACCTCCTCCTTGAGAATTCACCTTGAATATAACAAAAACCGTGCCAGATTAAATTTTGCTGTAATCTCAATGGATTAGGATCTTGAAGGGATAAGGAGGAGGGCAAATGGGACAATCTGTCCCATCCTGCTATAGGACAATTTGTCCTACAGGTCAAAATGTCCTGTTTTTCAGTTTTCTCCTCAGCGTCCTTGTGCTTATACCAAGCATAGAGGATGCCTTTGACTTATTGCCGTTTGTATGCCTGAGGGTCTCCTTTATAAGTATCTCCTCGACCTCCCTGAGGCTTGTCCCCAGTGGAATAAACACACCCTCAGACCCCTTATGTGGCAGGGGAGCCTCTGCCTCTACTGGTTCAAGATGGGGCAGGATATGAGATGGCTGGATGACCTCTGTCCCCTTTGGTAGAAGCACCGCCACCCTTGTCATCACATTCCTCAGCTCACGGACATTACCCCTCCAGGGATGGGACTCAAGGAGCCGTATACTCTCGGGTGAGAGGGTGGGAAATGGTCTTGGCCACCTCATCTCGCTGAAAGTCCTCTCAAGGAAGTGGACTGCCAGCAGGGATATATCCTCCCTCCTCTCACGGAGTGGTGGCAGGTGTATCCTGAGGATATTCAGTCTATAATAAAGGTCCCTGCGGAAGAGCCTGTCCTCAACCGCCTTGTTCAGGTCAACATTGGACGCAGCAATCACCCTAACGTCCACAGAGACAGGGATCTCTCCTCCAACGCGATAGAGCCTACGGTCCTCAAGCACCCTCAACAGCCGAACCTGCAAATTAAGCGGCATCTCTCCTATCTCATCAAGGAACAAAGTCCCGTGGTCAGCTGCCTCAAACCTCCCCCTCCTCGTCTTCGTCGCGCCTGTAAAGGCGCCCTTTTCGTGCCCAAACAGCTCTCCCTCGATAAGCCCCTCGGGTATTGCACCACAGTTAATAGGGACGAATGGGCCGGCCGCCCGTCTGCTCATCACATGGATGGCCCTTGCCACTATCTCCTTGCCTGTGCCTGTCTCCCCTGTGATAAGCACCGTCTCATCAGACCGTGCTATCTGTGGGAGATGGGCAAGGCTGCGCCTCATCACCGGGGAGCGGAAGAGGATATATGGCTTGAACTTCTCTACAAGGGGATCAACAACGGTGAGCGAGGTGCACTCTCCCCGCCTGCCTGAATGGATCAGCTCTGCGATACACTCTGCATCAACGGGCTTCTTGATATACCCATCAACGATCAATCTTGCAGGCTCATGTGATGTATCAACAGAACGATAATCCTCCTCTGTAAGGACATAAAAGCCTGCCCGGGGATAACGGCCCTTCAGCTCACTGACGGCCTCTATCAGCCTCTCATCTATCAGGTCTATGGATGCCAGGATTGCATCCAGGTGCCGAGCTGATGATAGAAGCTCAACCGCCCTGGAGACATCGTTTGTAAGGTGAACCCTGGCGTGCCTTGATCTGAGTAGCCTCCCGATGGAGTTCAGGGATGCCGTGTCGGTATCAAGGACAAGGAAGACGAGTCCGCTGAGGTCAGGCAATTACCTCCACCCTGTTCTTGCCTTTTTTCTTCGCCATATAAAGGGCATCATCCGCCCTCTTTATGAATGAGTCAACCGTATCACCCTCTTTAAATTCTGTAACACCACAGCTTATGGTCACCTTGCCAACCTTATCGAACCTGTGATCCTCTATGATATTCTTTATCCTCTCGGCAAGCAATACCGCCTCGTCAAGGGCTATCTCCGAGGCCAGTATCATAAACTCCTCTCCACCCCACCTTATGAGGTATTCGATCTTCCTTATATTATTTCTGACAAGCTCTGCCATCGTCCTCAGGACCTGATCTCCCACTGTATGTCCATGGGTGTCATTCACCCTCTTGAAGTGGTCGATATCAAAGATTATCATGGATAGCCTCTGTCCGTACCTCTTCACCCTCTCGATCTCCCTGTTTATTATCTCATTGAACTTTGTCCTGTTATACGCCATGGTGAGGGGATCGGTGGTTGCAAGCCGTCTCAGTTCCTCCTCAAGCCTCTTCCGCTCTGTGATGTTGTGTGCTATCCTCACAATCGCCATATTCTGACCCTTCTCATCCTTCAAGACCGAAACCGTGAGATCAACAGGAAACTCGCATCCATCCTTCCTCTTGTGATAGAACTCTCCATCCCTCGCTATCTCTCCGATTACCCTTCCATCCTTGCCCATGATCTCCTCTTCTGTGTAGCCATATGTCCTGCAGAAGGCCTCATTCACAAATATTACCTTGTTGTTCATGTCCGTGATGAAGACGCTGTCGTCAACATTCCTGATAGCATGGGAGAGCATCCTGAGGGCCTTTGCCTCCTGTGTCCTCTTGATGGTCCTCTCAACCGTTGGTGCCAGGACCTTTAGATAATTACAATCCAGGTCCTTTATTATGTAGTCAGACACCCCCTTCTTCAACGCCTGGACGGCAACCTCCTCGTTCCCTGTGCCTGTCACCATCACAAGCGGGGTGTCCTCCTTCACATCCATGATATCAAAGGCGGTGCCACTACCAACAGAGTAGTCCGAGAGGATGAGATCAAACTTCTTTGATTTCAGAGCCTCTCTGGCCTCTGCGATCGTTCCGACAAATGTGCAGTTATACGGAAGGTTGGTCTCCTTGATGAATCGCTTGAGGACCATCTGGTCAACCCTGTCATCCTCGATTACGAGTATGTCTATCTTTTCATTCATCGACGTCAGGCAGTTCACTCAACGTCCAGTAGAGGTCTATGGTCTTTACGACCTCTACAAACTTTATATAGTCAACAGGCTTTATCATATAGCCCGAGATGCCAAGATCAAAGCTCTCCATCTTGTGCTCTTCCTCCTTTGAGGACGTCAGGATCACAACAGGTATCTTTCTGAGTTCGTTGTCGTGCCTTATGACCCTGAGAAACTCGATACCATTCATGCGTGGCATCTCGATATCAAGGAGTATCAAACCAGGCAACTTATGGTCACCATTTCTCAACATCTCGAGCGCCTCTTCGCCATTTCCTGCCACATAGAGTGGGTTTGTAACCTTGATCTCCTTGAGTGCTCGTTGAATTGTCATCACATCCACCTCATCATCCTCAACGAGCATAATTGGCTTGTTGTGTCGCATTAAACTCCTCCTTATCTATTAGATTTGTCTTCGGTAGTGCTGACAGGCAGTGTAAAGAAGAATGTGCTTCCCTTTCCCACTTTGGACTCCACCCATATACTGCCTCCATAGATATCTATGATCCTCTTTACAAGGGCGAGCCCTATACCGGTGGCCTCTGTCTGATCCCGACTCTCAAGGGTCTGGAAGAGCTGGAATATCTTGTTGAAATACTTCTCCTCAATCCCTGGTCCATTATCCGACACACTGAACCTCCAGTAGTCGCCCTCCCGCACACAGCCAATCCTTATGAGGCCCTTCGGCTTGTCCATATATTTTATAGCATTGCTGAGGAGATTTTGAAATACCTGTCTGATGCGTGTCTGTTCAGCATACATTAAAGGCAACTTATTTTCAACCCTTATCTCGATATTCTCAGGAGGTGAGAGTGTGTCGATCACCTCTGCAACAAGCTCGTTCAGATCCACCTCCACCTTCTCCTCCCTGCTGTGGCCTGCCCTTGAGTACTGGAGGATGCCATCTATGAGGCTGTTCATCCTCCTCACCCTGTTAAGGAGGAGGTTCAGGTGCTCCTTACCCTCCTCATCAAGTTTGTCACCATAATCAGTGGCAAGCCATGTCGCCAGAGAGGAGATGGCCCTAAGCGGTGCCTTAAGGTCATGGGATACGATATAAGCAAAGTCTCTCAGCTCCTGATTGATACTCTCAACCTCCTTAACGAGCTGTTCAAGCCTCTTCTCGGTCTTCTTACGATCGGTTATATCCCTGACATACTCGATCACATGGGAGACCGTTCCTTCCTCGGAGATTATTGGATATGTGTAAATCTCCTGCCACTGCTCGGACCCATCAGGCAAAAGCACATGCTTCTCCTTCGCACAGGGGTCACCTGATATAAATGCCTTCTCAACAACGCAACCCTCGCATACACCCTTCATGCCATAAAGCACCTCATAACACTTCTTACCAAGCAGATCCTTGCCTGCCCTGCCCTTTGCCTCAAGATACGCATCATTCGTCTTTACTATAATGTAATTCCTGTCAATGATACAAAAAGGATCCCTTATGCTCTCTAATATCTTATCAATGTCCATGATCTCCCTGTCCTTCCCTGACCGATCTACCTCATCCTCTTCCACCCTTACATCACTACCTCTCGAATCAAGAATTTATAAGTATATTAACAAATAAGAAAGGAATGTCAAGTGTTTTTCTTAACAGACATCCACCTCTTTCTCGCCAAAGACGCATCGGAGCCTGTTTATGATCCTGTCAACAAATTCGCCATCAAGCCACCTCTCGATCCCGTATCTCCTGTAAATCCACCTTACCCTCTCGGTATAATTCATCCTGTCTATGAGTATGCTGTTGACATACGGCACCAGCCTCCTGGCAAGGGATTCAGGATTCATCGGCAGCACAGGGCCTATGAATGCATAGGTCCTGATACCGGCCCTATGAAGTCTCCTGAGGGCATCAATCCTCCTCTCAATGGGTGGTGCATGGGGCTCAAACAGCCTCCTGACCCCTTCATCCTCAGTGGTTATGGTCAGACCAACCTCCACATCCTCAAGCCTCTGTATAAGATCAATATCCCTCAGGATGAGGGGAGACTTTGTGAGTATATTAAGCGGGAATCTATAGAGCGTCATGACCTCGAGACACCTCCTTGTAATCAAATATCTTGATTCAACAGGCTGGTAAGGGTCTGTCACCGAACTCATGATTATACCGCCTCCTTTGGCCCTTCTTAACTGCCTCCTCAATACCTCAGGTGCATTGATCTTGATATCCACGAATGAACCCCAGGGTTCTGTATGGCCTGTGAACCTCTTCATGAATGTTGCATAGCAGTATCTGCATGCATGTGCACAGCCCACATAGGGGTTTATACAGTACCTCTCACCAGGGATGCCTGTGTCTGTAAGCACCTGGCGGACCATTATCTCCTTAAAGACCCTTCTCAACCGTGGTCCCTCCTCAACCTCCTTGCCTGTTCATAGAACTCCCTGAGCATGGCCTCATCCTGCCTGCCTGAAAACCTCAGAAACCTGTATGCCTCTATAAACCTCCTGACGGCATCACGGTCAAACCTCCCTGTCCTTATCGCCTCTGTCAACACCTCCTCTGTATCCGAGGCAGGAGAGAGCCTCCCCCCATTCCTCCTGACCCTCTTCACGAATCTCATATATTCTGCAGAGACACCCCTGTATCTGACATAGGGGAAGGGCCTCATCCTGAGACCGCCTATTAGGATGGAGATGATGATGAGGGTGATGATAATGAGTATGATCCATGATAATAAAGATCGGAACATCCCCAGCCTTATCACTGGATAATTAAAGACATATGTAGCCATGCGCACCTGATCATAAGAGGAGAAGCCCACGACATACCTGCTCCACTTCATCTTTATCACGTCAACAAAGAGCAGTAGGCCCCTCTTATGAGGCACGAATACCGGTGGGGTGGGATCAAAGATGAGCCACCTCCCGTCAATGAATGCCTCAACCCATGAATGGGCATCTGACTGCCTTATCAGGTAATAATCGCCCATCTCGTTCTTCTCACCAGTGAGGAAGCCTGTCACAAGCCTTGCAGGGATGCCGATAGAGCGGAGCATGAGGACCATGGCGGTTGCGAAGTGTTCACAGTATCCCCTCTTTGTGTAGAAGAGGAAATCCTCAAGGGGTGTGACCCCCTCAGGTGGCTCCCTTGTGAAGAGTGAGTATTCGTAATTCTTCAACAAGAAACCCCTTATGGCCTCTGCCTTTGCAGTCAGGGTCTTCGCACCAGCGGTAACCTCCTCGGCAAGTCTCTTTATGCCCTCAATATCAGGGGGAATCTGGAGATAGGAGGCGAGATACTCCTTATCGGCATAGAAACCATCCACACTGAAGAGCTTATAAAAAAACCTCTTGGAGACCTTCTGTCTCATATAAAGGGCACCTGCATTATCCTCTCTGAGGAAGAAGCCCTCGGACTCCATCCTGTATGGCCTCTTGAAGGTAAAGATGACCTCTGAGTCCAAGGGTTCAAGATATACCTCTGCCTCATACCTCTCTGCGTTTAGAGGGACATCGGTGTGGAATTCATCCGGTGTTTTGTATACCCTCACTGAGTCCTTATGTGTGTCATACCACGCCATCCCGTCGAAATAGTCGAATGTCATACCCCTGAGGTAATATGGCCCACCTTTATCAGGCCTTACGACCATCCTCATCACTATGGTCTCATCCTGCTTCACCCTGCCGAAAGACCCAAAATCGACCTTCTCAGAGAAGCCTGTTGTCTTGATACCCCTTGAGAGACTGCCTCCCCAGAAACCGCTCCTGAGCCTCGGGATGGTTACGAAGAACATTGCCGTGAGCACAAGGGTGACAATGGTAATGAATGCCATCGGCCTGAGGAATGGGCCGAAATCCCTCTGCCCCTCAATCACAAAATGGCCAACGAGGATGGAAATCACTATAAAGATGACAAATAAGACGAAAATGATTCCGAAATAGATGGAGTTTGTAAGCTCCGAGGCCATGAGGAGCTGAAGCAGGGACATGAAGAAGACCTGCAGGGGATCCCACGGCTCCTTTATATCAAAGGATTTTATAGCCTGAAAGATCAGGGTCATCTGTGCAACGGAGATGAACACATCCTTGTTGATATAGAAATTGACCAGGAAGACAATGAATGTGGTGAATGAGAGGGCGCCCACCGCCTCTCTTGGGAGCTGTCTATATCCCCTCAGTGACCTGTAATAACCGTATAGAAGGATTGACCCGATAATGGAGAATCCAGGGTTTATCTCTCCTGTTGATACAAGGCTTACACTCCCGATGATGGCGACTATCGCTGTGAAGAGTTTATATATACCTGGCATCTATCACACCTGAACACTGTGAGGCAATCCCTGAAATCCCTGGTGAATCAGAGCATAAAACCGCTATACTCAACCCCTCGGATAACTCCTCCACAGGACATCTGCCGGCATCCACCTGTCTTATACCGGCAAGGATGTCGAGTATCTTGAACAGATGCACCCTGCCCCTGCCAAAAGGGACCACCTTCCTGCATGTTATGAGCCTTACATAATAACCCATCTGGATGAGTTCGGAGCAGAGGGATGCACAGACAGAGACGGCCTTCTCGAAGTCATCCTCCATGCCCCCTCCTGCATCGTCAAGTATAATCGTGGCGAGCCTCTCATCACCCTTTGAGAAGACCTTCATCATGGTCTTCTGTGTCCTTGCGGTCGCCTTCCAGTCGATCCGTCTGCTCTCCTCACCATATACATACTCCCTTGCAAATATAAACTCTCCGTCGTGTGTTATCCTCGGCCTGCCTGTCTCAGCAGGAAGCGGCACCATATCCACAAGCAACGGCCTTATATCCATGATCTGTGGATAAACGATCACCTCTGCGTCCCACTCCAGGCTCTTATAGAGATACATAAAGATGAAAGGAAAACCTGTCATTAAACGGAGCTCCTTGACACGGTATCTCCCCCTCTTCCTGATGATGATCCCCTCAAAGCCCCTTCTACTCACCCCCCTTTTGATAGAAGGGAGATACAGTCTCTGCCCCTCAAAGGGCAGGATGATAGAGACCGAATAAGAGGGGATGGCCTTTGAATTCTCGACCTCCACCTCCAGGCTATAAGGTGTCTCTGCGTATATAGGCTCCTTAAACGAAAGCTGCACCCTGAGCCCCCTCAGATTGACCACGGCAAGCACGAACGATATGAGGGTTATGGAGAGCATCAGTGAGAATATGAGGTAGATGAGGTTGTTACCGGTATTGAAGGATGCAAAACCGATGAGGACAACTGCTATCAGGAACCTCTTGCCCTCCTTCTTGAGGCGTATACTGGCCATCTTATACAGGGACCCTTATCCCACCAACTATCTCCCTGATGAGTTCATCGGCATCCGATATATAGGTCCTGGTCTTAAGGATTATCCTGTGACCAAAGACCATCGGTGAGAGCTCCTTAACATCATCAGGGATTACATAGTCCCTGCCCTTCACATATGCAAGGGCCTGTGACGACTTCAACAGAAACTGCGCACCCCTTGTGCTTATGCCGAGCCTTATGTTGTTGTGATTACGGGTCCTGTCAACGATACGGAGTATATAGTCAATAATGTCTCTATCCACATTAACGGCCTTCACCTCCTCCTGCATCAGGAGGACATCCTCCTTCTTAAGCACATGTCCAAACCCCTCGATCTCATCAAGCTCCCTCATCTCCCTCAGGGCGTCCACCTCGAACTCATACTCAGGATAGCCAATCTTTACATGCATCATGAACCTGTCTAACTGGCTTTCAGGCAACGGGAAGGTCCCGTAGTATTCGACCGGATTCTGTGTGGCAATAACCATGAATGGTTGAGGGAGTTGAAAGGTCCTCCTCTCGACCGAGACCCTCCTCTCATTCATGGCCTCAAGCAGTGCTGACTGGGTCTTGGGTGAGGTCCTGTTGATCTCATCAACAAGGACTATATTTGCAAACAAAGGGCCCTGTTTGAACTCAAACTCCCTTGTCTCGGGGTTATAGACATTCACCCCGATGATATCGCTTGGCAGGAGGTCAGAGGTGCACTGTATCCTCTGGAACTCGCAGTCGATCGCCTTAGCAAGGCTGAAGGCAAGGGTTGTCTTCCCCACCCCAGGGACATCCTCTATAAGGAGATGACCCCTTGCAAGGAGGGTGACCACCGCATATCTTATCACATCCTCCTTGCCCTTAATGACCCTGCTGATAAACTGTATAAGCCTCTCTATATTCTCGTTCATCCACTGCCCTATCTACAGGCCACAATACCCTCTCTATGGCATCGAGTAATCTGTAAAATGTGTTGGGTTTGAGTGCGGATATCGATATCCCGTTATACCTTTCGCATATGGCCTCTGCCTCTTCACTATCAATGAGGTCCTCTTTATTAAAGACAAGGAGGGTCGGCTTATTGGAAAGGCCGAGCTCGGAGAGGATCTTATCGACCGACCTCATATGCTGTTCAAACCTTGGATTTGATATGTCAACGAGGTGTATCAGGAGGTCTGCATCCTCGAGCTCCTCAAGGGTGGCCTTGAATGCGGCAAGGAGGTCCCTGGGAAGATCGCGTATGAACCCCACGGTATCTGTGATTATAACCTCCCTCTCCCTTGGGAACCTCAACCTCCTGCTCGTTGTATCAAGTGTTGCAAACATCTTATCCTCTACGAATGTATTGCTATTTGTAAGGTTGTTGAGCAGGGTGGATTTGCCTGCATTGGTGTATCCTATGATGGAGATAATTGGTATACCCTTCTTGACCCTCCGCTGCTTCCTCTGTTGCCTCGCACGGCTCAGGACCTTCAACTCCCTCTCCAGCATAGCTATCCTCTCTCTGACCCTCCTCCTGTCCACCTCGAGCTTCATCTCTCCAGGGCCCCTTCCGCCTATCCCCCCCATCAATCGTGACATGGCCGTACCTTTGCCGGTGAGCCTCGGCAATCTGTACTTGAGCTGTGCAAGCTCCACCTGAACCTTACCATCACGGCTGTGGGCCCTTCGGGCAAAGATATCAAGGATGAGCTGGGTGCGGTCTATAACCTTAAGCTCTGTAACATCACTTATCGCCTTCATCTGGGAGGGGTTCAGATCCTGATCGAATATCAGGAGTGTCGCCCCTTTGTTCATGGCATTGATGATGAGCTCCTTCAGCTTCCCCTCTCCCATCAGGTATTTTGGGTTGATCTGCTTTGGCCTCTGTAGAACTGTATCCAGGACCACCACATTGCTCGACCTTGCAAGCTCCTTCAGCTCCTCCATGGAATCCTCCTGCTCATGCCTTGGCCCTGTGGACACACTCACGAGTATAGCCCTCTCCCTTGTGTCACTCACATCGATACCACCCCTGCGTGCCCTCAACGCCTCCTCAACCATGGAGACGAGCGCATCAAAGCCACCGAACACACTGTCAATCGTATGGAAGGGGTAAGGGCCGAGGAGTTCGTAATTCTTGGAATCAGAGGCACCAAGGTGTGCCATCGAGATACTCCTGGGCTGGCCATCCTTCATCATTATGGTTATAAGGGCATCCAGCCTCAGGAGTGAAAGGTCTGTGATATCGTCCTGACTCACCTTCTCGTCCTTGAGGTGTGTATGGATGAGCCTCAGTCCCCTGAGCACCCTCCGCCCAAGTGGATAATCACTCAGTTCGGGGATGAATATGCCCTTTGCATCACCAACGATCACATGGCTGACATTGCCACCCCGATCCACAAGCACGCCTATCTGACGGCCTATGGATGCAGAACACTCCGCCACATACCTTGCCAGCTCATGTGTGATCGCCCTGTCCTTCGGGATACGCCTGCGATAGATCCTCTCTATCGCTTTGAGTTCGCTCTTCTTAAGGCCTGATGTATTACCGTAAATCGTGGCGATAGATACTACCCTCCCCTTTTTTATTTTAATTATACCAGATTATTCCTCAGGGAAATCTGTAAGTGTTGCTATGAATAGAAGGGAGGGAAATCTGGTGGAGCTGAGGGGGATCGAACCCCCGACCTCGTGAATGCCATTCACGCGCTCTCCCAACTGAGCTACAGCCCCGTCAAGCATAATTTTAACATAACTTGAGGATAAAATTTAAGGAGGATATTATATATAGAGATGGGCGAGAGGATAGAGTTCCAGCCACTTACAATGACGGATCGTATCACCGTGATCCTCTACAGGATAGGCATCGCCATGTCAATGCTGATCATAATCGCCATGACGATCGCCTCCTTTTATTATAGAGGATATACACCAAGACTGAACCTCCTGCTCCTGCTCCTTTACATTGCCACAGGCCTCAGTGTATTCTTTATGCACCTTTACATGAGCAAGCTACACAGGCTGTTAAAGAGGCTGTACTACCTCTCTATCCTGTGCCTGCTGGTGCTGCTCTACCTTGGAAAGGGCGACGCGGCAGGCATCGTGCTCTCCAGAACCTACGGGCCGCTGCTGCTCCTGCCCCTTGCAGGGTGCCTTGGCTTTGTCACGGCAAAGGAGGCCTTCTGCTTTGGACTGCTTGAGGGTTATCTCATCGCTATAATAATGCCCCTGTATCTGCTGGTCCTTTCCGCAGGTGGTGTATCGATTGAGTGGATAAGATACAGCCTCCTGTTTCTCACCACGATCTATACACTCTTCACATTCAGGAAGGTCTTTATGCCGATCCACTATGATATAGGTGATAAGTCAGCCTATAGATGACCGTATATCCTCTTCATCTCGTCAGTATATTCCTTATCCCCTTTATAAATATAAAGGGGCGGTTCGATCCTCAGCCATATACCCGCACCCTTTGATGCCTCAATCACCACCATCTTCGCCTCTTCACCCTCCCTTGAGTGGATGAACCTCATCCTCTTTGGCTCAAGCCTCCGTTCTCTCAGGATGCTTATAAGCTCCGCAAGCCTGAACGGATGATAGATGAGAAAGAACCTGCCACCATTCTTGAGGAGATATGATGCGATGTCGATGAGCTCATATAGGCCCATCTTTATCTCGTGCCTCGCTATCTTCCTCTCGTCATCGATACTGAGAAGTCCTGTCTTCACCTTCCTGAAGGGAGGGTTGCTGAACGCAAGGTCAAACCTGTTGGGAGGGAATATGCCCTTTAATTCTTTTATGTCCCTATTCAGTATCTCTATCCTGTCATCAAGGCCGTTCAGTCTCACATTCCTCTCGGCCCTCTCTGCAAGTGACGGCTGTATCTCAACAGCTGTAATCTTTATGTCCCTGAGCCTCTTCGAAAGGAGTATAGAGATAATCCCTGAGCCTGTGCCGAGCTCAATGGCCCTTCTGAACTTTGCCGAAGGTATAAAGTCCTCAAGCAGGAGGGCATCGACACTGAATCTGTAGCCCCTCTTTGCCTGAAAGAGCCTCACATCCCTGATACTGTCAAGGGTCTCGTCTGGCCTCTGTCTCAACTCACTTTCATTCATCTTCATCCATCAACTGCTTCAGGGATTATCACCTGACCTGTCAGGATACGAAGAAGGAAAGGAAACTGCGCTTTTTCTACTCTCTCCATGCAAAAAGATTATACATAAAAATACATCTGTTTCCAAACAAAACATAAAAATGTCGAATCTTACCACCAATAACCCCATCTCCACAACATATCCCTTTCTGATATAATATCCTTAATCCAGAGATCAGCAAGGAACTTGTATGAAAGCTCATATTTTTTTCGAAAATGAATGGCTAAAGATAATCAACGATGACGTGCTCAAGACAGAAGAGATCGAAGACCACAGTATTGATTTAATAGTTACCTCTCCTCCATACAATGTTGACATCAAGTATAACTCCCACAACGACAAACTCTCATATAGAGACTATCTTGAATTTAGCAGAAAATGGCTAACACGGTGTTATCACTGGCTAAAGGAGGATGGAAGACTCTGCCTGAATATTCCACTTGATAAAAATAAGGGAGGACAGCAGAGTGTAGGGGCAGACCTTACAACAATCGCCAAAGGCATAGGGTTTAAGTATCACTCTACAATCATATGGAACGAAGGGAATATCTCCAGGAGGACTGCGTGGGGATCATGGTTGAGCGCATCAGCACCATATGTAATTGCACCTGTTGAGGTAATCATTGTTTTATATAAAAGGACAGTAGTGTCCGCTAAAAAATTATCATAAGGCTTGAAACCTCTGTCAAAGGTGATAGAATATCACCTGTACAATCAATAATGACAGGAGGTTCAAGCCAT
>MTOQ01000011.1 GCA_002011735.1 Nitrospirae bacterium JdFR-81
TTCCACCAAGGTAGGTGGAATAGACAAGGGCACTGCCTGTGGGATTTAGCTTCGTGATAAAAATATCACAACCGCCTGCATTTGAACCCTGAATAGGGTTCAGAGTGGGAAAGTCCGTTGATAACGTATATCCTGCCACATAGGCATTCTGAAAGGTATCTACCGCTATGTCACTGATATACTCCCAATCGCTTCCACCAAGGTAGGTGGAATAGACGATGGCACTGCCTGTGGGATTTAGCTTCGTGACAAAAATATCATAACCGCCTGCATTTGAACCCTGAATAGGGTTCAGAGTGGGAAAGTCCGTTGACCATGTATATCCTGTCACATAGATATTACCATTATGATCTACTGCTATATCATACCCATGATCATCATTACTTCCGCCAAGATAGGTGGAATAGATAAGCACAGGATCTATTATGAGAGGATAATTCCTGTCATACTCCCCTATATTGAAGGAATACACATACCTCCCATCCTCCACTCCCTTTATCACAAACCTCCCCTCACGCTCTACTCTCCTGCCACCTATCTCCTGATAAACACGGGGCCTCCTCTGAATTATCTTACCCCCGTCTAACAGAACTACCTCAAGGTCTCCATCATCTTTAACCCTCAATTCCTTTATCCCTTCGTAGCCAAGATTAACATCCGATGGATCAGCCCCTGCCCCTACCACCACATCATACTCAAGCCCCCTGTTGTCACCATAAAACACTATGTCTATGCCTCTATATACCCCTTTATACCTCACCCTCCTGTATGTTGGTATCTCTGTCCTCCACTTCTTGGGGTCATTCCCTATAAAATAGTTCACCCTGCCCTCTTGCCTCTCTTCAGCCACTACCTCTACTGCCTTCTTTGAATTAAGGAATGTGAGCTTGATCGCCTCTACCTCTGTCTTCTTTACCCCTTTGGTCTCTCTCTCCTCCGCCCTGCTCAATACAATATACACTCCATCTTCCGTGAAATATGTGGAATGCCCTGAGCCTCTCTCATAATACCTCGCCCTCCCATCCACCTGCCCCATGTTGGGAATGAAATAAAGGGGTAGCTTCCCGTATCCCTCTGTTATCCTTGAACTCTCTGCCTTGCTCAAATCCAGACTCTTTGCCCCTCCAGCCACTGCAATGCACGGCATCACAAAAATCAATATTAAAAATACCACCATTAATGCCTTATTCATCAAAATCCCCCCTTTCAGAGAAGATTAACTTATCGGGTTTAAGACCCCTTTACATAAAACAAATATATCACAAATTTCCTGCCTTCTCAACTTAAAAATCCCACTTAATTATACCCTTGTTTTGCTCCTTATTTCACATAGTTATGGCACTACGCTAACCTCCACGCTGTCATAATACATCTGATTCATGTCTATCCTCCCGTCCATGTCCAGATCAACCCCAAAATAGAAGGTGTATGTCCCTGTGGGTAAATCAGCCGTGTTGACACCAAGCATCTGTGGCCCAGCAGTGGTGTTCAGAACCTCATAGGGACCCATCTCAATAAGCCCACCCTGGTAGGAAACTATGGGCATACAGGAGAAACACTTAAGGACCCACCCCCCTGTATCAGAATCATAAAAGTAGTATCTAAATGATGGATCCCTTGCAATCACCCACCAGTCTGCACCCTGCCCTGCCATATCCCCTGGTGCAAGGGAGACAGTCACTGAAAGCACCTCTCCATGCTGAAGATTAACAGGCCCATCTGAACCATTAGCCTTTATGTCTATGACAAGGTCACTATACTCATCCGCTCCAATATCAACCGTACCGTTGATAATTCTGGGGTCTCCCTCAAAGTCCGTAGATGGAAGACCAGGGGCATCATTGTATCCTGCGTCTATGGCTGGTGAGCCTGCCTGAAGGTGGAAGTCTCCATTGGAGGGATCAACCAACAGAGGATCAGCCGAAATGTTATCGCCATACGAGTAGAAGCTGATGTCCTCTATCATGAGACAATTGCTACTCCCTGAAAAATCATCACAACTGAAGATATTATTATAAATATTTATATGATCATGATATGTATAAACCGCCACATCGTTTGCTCCATCGTCCGAGCTGTTATCCCAGAATATATTATTGTATAAATTCAGATCAATTCCTCCATAAAGAGAGGCATATAACCCTGCGCATCCCTGTCTTCTATGGTGACCCCATATTATGTTGTTTATTATATTTATTGTAGATTCATTCCCATTAATCAGGATGCCCAAGTAATATCTGCCATATCCGTTCTGGCTGAATATATTATTCACCAAAAATACTTCCCCGTATGGCCCTATATCCATACCAAGACCCTCCACACCATTCCTAACAAACCTGTTGTTTTCAATAAAGATATTGGCATACATTGCTCGAATCCATGCACCACCACCAATAGCTGGCTTGTTAGATGTAAAAAAGTTATCTCTTAAAATTATATCCTTGCCATCTGGATAACCATTCACAGAAATACTCACTCCTCCACCAAAGCTATCACCATCACCGTCAAAAGACCCTTTAAGATAATTATCTTTAAACAGGTTATTTACAAGAATGCATTCCCCTCCATGAACAAATAATCCTCCTCCCTCCATAGTACCTGTATTATCTTCAAAGGTATTATTCATAATAAAAATCGAATTTCTTGAACCTACAGATAATCCACCACTACCATAGCCATACTCACCCAATTCGTTGCCTTTAAATATACTGTTCTTAATAGTAACCCTCCCTGAGGTTGATACAACACTACAGCAACCGCTTGGACCATCAGAGCTTTTATTATTTAAAAATTGGCTATTTTCAATAACTATGTCACCCTCTCCCATCTCAAGATAAACCCCTCCGATTACCGTGGCATAGCCCCTTTGAAAGATGATATTTCTAATTGTAATAACCTGGCCAGCGTCTCCCTCGTTATCCGAGTCAAGGTCATTATCAATAAACATTACTCGCACCGTGTCTCCTCCATCAAGGATGGGTAAATTTGATGGAACCTCGGCTTGAATAGTTAAGGAGCCATCACCATCACTTGTTTCATAGGTGAGTGTGGCGGTAAGATTATAAGTTCCAGGTGCAACATTGATGACATCATCCTCACCATTTGATTGTGCAGTTGTCAGCGCGTTCTGAAACTCCACCGGATTTGAAACATTAAAGATCGCCCCCTCTGAATAGCCGGTAAAAACAAAAGCCAAACAACATAGAACAAAGAATAATCTCTTCATGATATCCCTCCTTCTTCAAGGATGGATTAGCCAGAATACCAATATCTTGAACTTCCTCCCCCATTTTAAATTAATTATAGTATATCGTAAGGTCAATAAGATAAGGTGAATATAACAAAGATCCCTGCGGGTTAATGGTGCAGAATGGATGAGTGTGATCTGAATCACATTAATTTTTTCATATTTTTCTTGACAATAACTCTTAAATATGATTCAATTTTAAAGGTGTAATTAAATCTTTAAATCTTAAAGAGAAAGGGGAAAAGGATGAGGAAAATAGGCTATCTTCTCATGATACTCTTACTCATATCATGTGGGAGCAACATGACCACATCCACCAACCAGGACACAGGAACGGTCAGTGCCACCGGACAGAGTGGCACGGTTGAGAGACCCCGGATCACCGTTCAGTCGATCCTCTCAAATATGGCAAGGGGAGAGTATGTCAAGGGTGAGGTGCTTGTGAAGTTCAAACCTGACGCACCCTCAGGCGTTATATCCGATCTGCATCAGAGAGTTGGTGTGGCCTCAAGGAAAGTGGTTGGCACGGTGCCAAACCTTGAGCGTGTCAGGCTTCCTGAGGGCGTTTCTGTAGAGGATGCAATAATTCAATATATGTCTGATCCAAATGTCGAATATGCAGAACCAAACTATATCATTCGTACATTCACCATGCCAAATGACACATACTTCCAGCCGAATCAGTGGGCCCTGCACAACACAGGCTCCTATGCAGGTGGCACACCTGACGCTGATATAGATGCCCCGGAGGCATGGGATACAACCACAGGGAGCAGTAATATAATCATTGCCATTACTGACACGGGCGTGGATTACAACCACCCTGACCTTGTCGGGAATATATGGATAAATGAGGATGAGGACTGTAATGAAGAGGCAGGCGCCGAGGATGACGATGACATGAATGGATATGTGAATGACTGTGTGGGATGGGACTTTACAACCTGTGAGAGATATGTCTATGACGAAGAGAATATGGAATGGATCTGTGATGAGGCCAAAGACCCGGACAGTGACCCCATGGATGAACACGGGCATGGCACACATGTAGCAGGGATCATAGGGGCAAAGGGGAACAACGCGGAGGGCATAGCAGGCGTGATGTGGAATGTGAGACTGATGGCGCTGAGCTTTCTGAATGCACAGGGCGTTGGAGACATCGAGGGTGCTGTGAATGCCATAGAGTATGCGGTATCAAACGGCGCAAGGATCATAAATGCAAGCTGGGGGAGCTATGATTATTCCTATTCGCTATATGAAGCCATAAGCACTGCCAACAGTGCAGGGGTCCTCTTCATAGCCGCTGCTGGCAACGAGGAGAACAACAATGATGCAGAGAGCCCATTGTATCCTGCAAGCTATAACCTGCCGAATATAATAGCCGTTGCAGCAACCGACCAGAACGACATGAGGGCACACTTCAGCAATTATGGCCTGAGTTCTGTTGATGTTGCTGCACCTGGTGTATACATATTCAGTACTGTCCCGATATGGTGGAGTGGCTATCCAGGCTATGGAGAGGTGGAGAGGTTCTCAGGCACCTCCATGGCAGCGCCCCATGTGGCAGGCATTGCAGGACTCATCTATAGCCATTATGATGGCGTCCATAATACCGCCTTCACCTATACACAGGTCAGGGATACGATCCTGAGATATGTGGATATCCTCCCCTCACTGCAGGGGTGGATAAAGACAGGCGGAAGGGTGAACGCCCATCTTGCTGTCGCCTCACTGCTCATACCCACAGACCTCACGGCCATAGCCCAGTCACCAACAGAGGTAACCCTCTCATGGACGGACAACGCTACCGGAGAGGACGGATACATCCTGGAAAGAAGGACCACCGACGGGAACTTCTCTGTGATCGCAGATCTACCGCCTGACACCACCACATATACTGACACAGACCTCTACCCACTAACCACCTATATCTACAGGATAAAGGTATACAACAATATCTCTGAGTCATTCTATTCAAACGAGGTATCTGTCACAACCCCTGAGACAGAGCCAAAGAGGGGCGGAGGCGGAGGATGCTCGCTTGTGACAGGCCCATCTGATCAGCCTGTCGATATAGCAATACTCCTGATACCAGCCCTGACCATACTTATCGCGCTGCGGAGAAAGGGAAGATAATCGAAGCTGAAGACGGCACGGGAGAAGGCATTATATACATACGCCATCCTTCTGATCCTGGTAATCATCCACTATGCCTTCTCCCGTGGCCTTTTTAAATACCTCATCCCCCTGTTCCTCGCAGTCACCCCCTATCTGATCCAGAAAAGGGTAAATATAAGGGTGAATCAGAGGGATACCCTGATCGGCCTGCTGGTCTCGTTCATCATACTCCTACCATCTCTGGTGTATCTGATATCCCACAGCGGTGATATCACCCTGCCCTCTATGGAGGTCATCCTCTTCCACCTCTTTATCGTCTCGATACCGGAGGAGATATACTTCAGGGGGTTTCTTCAGGAGGTCATCGGCAACAACATAAAAGGGGTCGTTATGGTGAGCGTCCTCTTCTCCATCATCCACCTGCCCAAACTCATATTTGACGGTGACTTATCCTCGGCCCTCACATTCTTCCCCTCACTCGTCATGGGCTATCTCTATATGAAGACCTCAAACATCCTCCCCTCTGTCATCTTCCACTTCACGGCAAACATCGTATTCACCATGCTCCTGCTCATCTCGTAAACAGGCCCTTTATATCCTCCATTATCCTGTAGCCACACGGCACCAGCACAAGGGTTATCAGGGTGGCAAAGAGTACACCTGACGCAAGGGTCAGCGCCATCGGAATCAAAAACCTTGCCTGGACACTCCTCTCCGTGATGATGGGTATGAGGCCTGCAAAGGTCGTGAGGGTTGTGAGTATAACCGGCCTGAACCTCACAGAGGTGCCCCTGATTATCGCATCAAATGTCTCAAGGCCCTCCCTTCTCAACCTGTTTATCTCGGCAAACAGTATGAGGGAGTCATTCACCACAACACCCGACAGGCCCACCACACCAAAGAGGCTCATTATACTGAGGTTCATGCCCATCACCATATGACCAAAGATGGCACCTATTATCCCGAAAGGTATGGCAGACATTATCACCACAGGCTGTCCAAAGCTCCTCAGGGGTATAGCGATCAGTGTGTATATAAGGATGAGTGCTATGACAAACCCCCTCATCACATCTGCCATCGACTCCCTCTGTTCCTTGCCCTCACCTGCAATGGTATACCTGAGGCCAGGATAACGGTCTTTCAACCGTGGAAGGATGTTCTCCTCTATCTCCTTCCTCAGCTCGTTTGCATTCATAACATTCTCATCCACCTCTGCACTCACCGTCACTATCCTCTTGCGGTCGCGTCTCGTGATGGTAACATAACTGCGAGACTTCTTTAGAACCGCAACCTCTGAGAATGGCACCTCCCTGCCGTCAGGTGTTCGGATATACATCCTCAGGAGGCTCTCAAGGTGCCTCCTCTCCTCCTCAGGATACCTCACAAGCACCTTGACCTCATCCAGCCCCCTCTGTATCCTCAGTGCCTCAACACCATAAAAGGCCGCCCTTACCTGCTGGGCAAGCTCAGAGAGGGTTATGCCAAGGCTCCTGGCAGAGGGCCTGAGCGAAAGACGGATCTCCTCCTTACCAGGGATGTAACTGTCCTCTATATCATATACACCGGGATACCTCTTGAGCTCTGCCTTCAGATCCTCCACGGCCCTGTGCAGGGCCTCCTCATCATGCATGGTGAGGTCAAAGGAGACGGCCTTCCCTGCACTGAATAGCTCACTGTAAAAACGAACACTCTCCGCACCGTGAACCTCTCCCACCTTCTCCCTCCACATCTTTGTAACCATTGATGTGCTCAGTTCCCTGCGTTTCTCAGAACCGATCAACTGGACGATCACCTGCCCCACATGGCTCCCGCTGGGTGAGGGGCTCGTGCTACTCCGATGACCCATGGGTATCTGGGAACCGAGGATGGAGTAGGTGTATCTGATGAGTGGCTCCGAGTGATCGTTCCTCATCCTCTCAGCCTCTTTGGCTGCCTCGATGGCTGCACGCTCCACCCTCTCGATCACCCTCAGGGTCTTGCTGTATGGTGTGCCTGGTGGCATGGTCACCTCACATATCATGCGATCGCTCTCAACCTTTGGGAAGAAGGTAAACTTTATCCTTCCCCCGAACCACAGCCCCAGTGACAGGATAAGGATAGAGAGCCCTGTTGCAATGGTCAGGTATCTCCATTCAAGGGCAAGCCTGAGGCCCTTTCTGAACGGTCCCTCAACAAAACCCCTGATACAGTCTGACACAAACCTCTCCTTCCTGCCCTTCGTGGGAGGAACCCTTGTCCTTGCAAGATGGGCAGGTAGCACGAGCAACGCCTCGATCAGTGAGCCTGAGAGCACGGCGATCACCACTATGGGGATGTTCTTTATGACCTTTCCCATCACACCACTGCCAAGCAGTAGCGGCCAGAACGCAGCGATCGTGGTCAGCACAGAGAACACCACGGGCACCGCAACCTCCATCGTCCCCTCCACTGCTGCACGGAATGCAGGCATGCCCTCCTCACGCTTCCTGAAGACACTCTCTCCCACCACTATCGCATCATCCACCACTATGCCGAGCACCATGATAAAGGCAAACAGGCTTATCATGTTGATTGATACATCATAAAAGGGCAGTATGGCGAGCCCGAAGGCAAATGCTATGGGGATGCCAAGGGTGATCCAGAAGGAGAGCCTCCTGTTGAGGAATAGGCCGAGGACGAGTATTACGAGCACCATACCATAGGACATGTTCTTGAGAAGTAGCGAGAGCCTTGCCTTGAGTATCTCCGAACGATCGCCGAATGTATCGACATGGATACTTGGAGGTAGCGTTGGGCGTAATTTGGCTATATACTCCTTAACCTCTGATGCCACGGTCAGGGCATTCTCCTGCCCTATCCTGTAGACCAGTATGCCAACAGATGGAAGGCCGTTAAACCTTGAGCCCCTCTCGTGCTCCTCAAAGGTGTCCTTTATTGTGGCTATGTCCGAGAGCCTGACCTCTGCACCATCAGGCCTGCTGAGAATGACGATGTCCCTGTACTCAGATGCACGATACCTCTTCCCCTTTGCCCTCAGCAGGATGTATCCTGCACCCTCCTTTATCTCACCACCACCAAGATCAATACTCCACCTCCTGACGGCCTGTGCAACCTCATTAAGCGTCAGATTATACTTGCGGAGGTTCTCCTCTGGTATCTCTATAGATATCTCCGGACCGGTCACCCCGAAGAGCTCTGCCTGTGTAACATGTGGCAGTCCTGCTATATCATCCCTTATCCTCTCGGCGTATTCCTTGAGGATGTGAATCGGCGCATCACCATAAACAGCCACATTCAGCACAGGCGCCTTGAAGACGAACTTCTTTATCACGGGCCTCTCGGCATTCTCGGGCAGTGTGGTTAAACGGTTTATCTCTGACTTTATATCATCAAACAATTTATCAACATCCCAGCCCTTTACTGCCACAACCTCTATTATGGCCACACCCTCTGATGCGTATGCATTGACCTCCTTCACCCCATCAAGCCCTGAGACGGCGTCCTCGACCTTCTTCACCACCCCCTCCTCAACCTCTCCAGGAGAGGCCCCAGGATACAGGACCGTAACCGTCACCTTGTCTGCTGCGGTCTCGGGGAATATCTCGACCTTTGCGTTTATGGCCATGAGCAGGCCCACAAGCAGGACAAAGGCCATGAGGAGGTTCGCTGCCACATGATTCTCTGTAAACCACGAGATCAGTTGCCTCATCACCTGCCCTCTTCCGTCCTGACCTTCATCCCCTCTGATGCCATCGGAGGGGGTGTGAGGACCACCCTATCACCATCTTCAAGACCACCCTTTATGATGTATCCACCGTCCCTTGAACCAGCGATCTCGACCATCCTCCTCCTCAGGCCTGCCTCATCATCCACCAGCCATACAAACGGTCTGCCATCGCCTGTCCACTGAACCGCCGCCCTGTCAAGGAGCACCGCACCATTGACGACCCTCCCCTTTATCCTCACCCTCACAAATGCCCCGACAGACAGGGGTGGCATGGTGGCATAGGGATTCCTCACCACCACAACAACAGGTATGGTCCTTGTCCTCCTGTCGATGATCTCCGCCCTCTCGATCCATCCCTCCCACTCATAGGGCCTGCCACCAAACCTTGCCTCAACCTCTGCATCCGAACCCCTGCCACCCTCTGTGTTAAAGCCAGGTATCTCTATATAGCGCGTATCCCTTTCATTGAGGCTCACCCTGATCTCAACCCTCTCATCAGAGAAGACCTCGGCCACTGACTGCCCTGCCCTCAGATACTGGCCTGCGTCAAGGTTCTCCGAGATCACCACACCACTGAAGGGTGCCCTTATCTCCGTCCTCTGAAGATCAAGCCTCGCCCTCTGAAGGGACGCCCTTGCCGCCTCAATGGCAGCCTCTGTCGCCTCTATGTCAGGTATCCTGAGGAGGAGTGGAGGGGGATCGGCACCAGGGTCCACCTCCCTCCACTCCTCCTCTGCCTCCTTTGACTCCTCCTGTAACTGATGGAGCCTCGCCTCCTGCCTCTTCAGCTCTGCCTCTGCGGCCTTCAGTGCAGCGATGTAATCCGAGTCATCGATCTTTATGAGTAGCTCGCCCTTCCTGAACCTACCGCCCCTGACCAGGTTCTCAGAGACATACAGGGCCTTCCCGGAGACCTCCGGGACGAGCTCTATCCTCCTTGATGGCTCCACCGTCCCATCGGCATCCACAAACACCCTTACAGGCCCTGTCCTGACCGTCTCGACCCTCACCAGTGGTGCCACCTCACGGGCCTCCACCCTCTCTATCCTTGGCTTTGTGGCGATAAGTCCCCTGGCTATGAGCAATCCTGTCGAGACTATGACAACAACAAGAACAAACTGTATTAATCCCTTACCCCATCCCTTCATACAAACCCTCCTTATCCGTCCATGTGCCACCGAGGGCCCTGTAGAGGAATACCCTGTTTGTCAATATCCCTGTCTCGACGTCAATAAGCCTCTCCCTGGTCTGGAACAGCCTCCTCTCAAGCTCAAGCACCCTCAGCAGGTCAACGAGCCCCCTCTGATACCTCGACATGGAGACATCATATGTCTTCTTGACCTGTTTAAGTAACCCCATGAGGCGATCCCTCTCCTCATAAAGCCTCTGCCTCTTCATCAAAGCATTCTCCACCTCGTAGAACGCCTGAAGCACCGTCTTTGCATAAGAGATGATCGCCTGACGATACCTTGATAGTGCCGCCTCCTCCGAGGCCCTGAGCCTGCCTGCATCGAACAGGGGGGTGAGTATCCCTGCCGAAACCTGCCATATCACGCTCTCGGGCCTGAAGAGGCTGTGAAGTGCATCGCTTGACCAGCCGTATCTACCCGTAAGGGTTATCTGTGGAAACCTCTTTGCCCTCGCCACCTTGAGCTCCTCAAAGACAGCCTCCATCCGTGCCCTCTCCTCCCTCAGATCAGGCCTCCTGAGCAGGAGGTCTGATGGAAGCCCTGCACCGATCGGCTCCAGTCTGCCAATATAATCGGCATCTATATCCCCCAGCTCTATCTCATCAGGATACCTGCCTGCTATGATGGATATCCTCTGCGATAGCTCCATCGCCTGTCTCCTGAGCGCAGGGACCGCCACCTCTGCCTCTGACAACTGGGTCTCTGCCTGGAGCAGATCCAGATAGGACGCAAGGCCCCTCCTGTATCGGCCCTTGATAATCCTGAGCGTCCTCTTAAGATTCTGGACCCTCAGGTGTGCAAGCTCGATCTTCCTCTCAAGGCCGATCCTCTGGAAATAGAGGCCCACAAGGTCTGCAATCACCGTGTGGATGACCGTCCTCCCTGCCTCCATCGAGGAGACCAGCCTCTCACGGGATGCCCTTTCGGCAGAAGAGAGCCTCCCCCAGATGTCAAGCTCATACGAGGCAACAGGGGTGAGGCTGAATGCATCGAAGATGTATGAACCACCCTGAGGCATGGAGAGAGACTGCCTCTGCCTGCTCAGGTCTGCCTGGAGATTGACGGTTGGGAATAGGTCAGCCCTGCTTATACCAAGACCTGCCCTTGCCTCGATCACCCTCTCGGTGGCAAGACGGATGTCATGGTTGCTCTGCAGGGCCTCCTCAACCAGCCCATCCAGCACAGGGTCGTTGAAGTCCTGCCACCACCTGCTCAGCTCAGGCGCCGTGCCTGATGGTGCATTCTTAAATGCCCCTGGGACATCAACCCCTGCCTCCTCCCTCACAACATGGGCACACCCGATGATCACCAGTATCAATAAGACCGACAGGTATCTCATCTCTCCTCACCCATAAGACCGAATAGTGAAAAACTGACGATGTGCTCTATGAGGGTATCAATAAAACCCTCGTCAAACCTCCTGCCTGTCACCCTGCTTATCATATTCCTTGAGAGATTGAAGTGCATGACCTGTGCGATGATGCTGAGGACATAAAGCATCTGCTCATCCCTCTGTGTGCCCTCAGGCATGTACGGCCTGAGGAGCCCGATAAGGGCATTGAAGAACGGCATCACCACCTCGGAGTGGAATATCTCGAATGCCTCGGTGGGCCTGCTGGCCTCCCTTGCCATCAGTTTATGATGCAGGAGCCTCTCCCTCTCAGAGAACGGGCTTTTAAGAAACGCCCTTGCAAGGGCCCTGATCACCCTCCTGGCATCAGGCCTCCTTTCGCCCTCAAGCTCCCTCCAGAAGGCCTCCTGGACCTTCCTCACCCTGCCCACCATCTTCTCCCTGAAGACGGCAAGATAGAGCCCCTTTTTGCTGCCGAAATAGTAATTGATCGAGGCAACATTACAGCCTGCCTTCCCTGTTATCTCACGCACGCTCACACCCTCAAAGCCCTTCTCTGCAAAGAGCCTCTCGGCGGTATCCAGTATCCTCTGCCTTGCGGTCTTCACACCCTGAATTTAAACAAACGTTTGATTGACTAATATAATCCGACAGGGCACCACAAGTCAACCCAGACGGAGATCACCCTCGATGTGCAACTTTTTGGGCTTGACAAAAAATATGACCATGGTAATCTGCCCATGGGCAGGATAAAGGTGGAGGCAGGATATTGAGGAGGATGTCAGGATGCTGAATTATCCGCATGTTAAGACACTGTGGTAAAGACAGGGATACCCCCTCCCTAAAACAGAAGGCCACCCTTCCGTTGGAGAAGGGTGGCCTGAAGGGGATACGGGATCAGGGATTTACAGTAACCTCAACGCTGTCATAGTATCCCTGACCGAGATTCAGTATGCAGTTCATGTTCATGTCCACGCCGAAGTAGAAGATGTATGTCCCTGACGGCATAACAGGTCCAAGCGGTAGCTGGGGCTCTGGGGCTGCTGTTGTGTTGAGGACAACAAAGTCACTCACACTGAAGAGCGGGGCCTGGTGTGAACATATCATCCCTGGCAGCCATAAATCGGTGACCGGATCATAGTAATACCAGCCCATTGGTGTGCTCACCAGCATCCACCAGTCTGCAGGGTCACCAGCCTTGCTTCCAGGATCAAGGCTGACGGTCACCACCAGCGGGTCTCCGGGGTTGAGTGTCACAGGGCCGTCTGAGTTATTCGCCTTTATGTCAGGAGCAGGGTCAAGCGGGTCAAACTGGGCCGTGCAGGTCAGGTCTGTGCTCATGGTCACATTACAGGTCGTATTCGTACCACATGGAGCACAGTCCCCGCCCCATCCTGCGAATGTTGAGCCTGCGTCAGGGTTGGCTGTGAGGGTCACATCTGTATTAAGTGGATAGGATTCACTGCAATCAGCACCACAGTCAATGCCTCCGTCATTGCTCGTGACCGTTCCGGTGCCTCCACCTGTCAGATTCACCGTAAGGGTATACTGCGGTGCTACACTCGTGCCCTTCAGTATGACCTCGAAGACAGGCTCGTCAGGGTCATTTGAGTTTATATACAGGAAGTATGGATCAAAGACACCCTCATATGTCGGGTTGAAGTAGACCGTCACGGTGCAGGAAGAACCTCCAGAAAGTGAGTTGCCTGTACAGTTGTCCTCTGATATACCGAACGGGAAGCCAGGGTTGTCTATAGAGGTTATGGTCAGGACGTCACCGCCTGCATTTGTAATCGTAAGGATCTCATAATTGGTTGTATAAAGATCAACCGTGCCGAAGTCAATAGTTGTAGGGGTTACATCTATATCAGGGAAGAGGACACCATTACCTGTCAGGTTAACGGTTACAGTTGGTTCATCAGGGTCATCGGAGTTTATCACTATGTTTGATGATGTGGTGCCCTCGGATGTTGGAGCAAACTCTACCACGATCTGACAGCTACTACCCACACCAAGAACAGATGGTGCGAGCGGACAATTGTTGCTCACAATGCTGAATGGTGCAACAGGTGGTGTGATGGAATTGATGGTCAGGTCAGCGGTCCCATCGTTGCTCACTGTGATCGTCTGCTGGCTACTATCACCCACTGAGACATCTCCAAAGTCCACTGACGATGGGGTTACCGTGATGTCCTGGGCGCCAAGGCCTGTTCCAGCAAGTGGGACATCAAGGTCAGGTGTATCTGGATCATTGGAATGGATGGTAAACTGTGAGTTGAATGTTCCTGCTGACAGCGGTGTGAAACGGACCACTATGTCGCACGTTGAGCCTGCCGCGACGTCCTGGCCAGAGCATCCATCAGAGTATATGGAGAATGGACTGCTGGGGCTGTCGATGGAGCTTATCCTGAGTGTTGCGAGCCCCAGGTTCTGGACAGTAAAGGTCTTCTCCCCATAGCTACCAACATAGACATTGCCAAAGTCCCATGTGGTTGGATCAATGGCGATATCGGCCTCTATTGCAAGGGCAGAGAGGTTGACCTGCGGGTTCCCACTGTTCGACTCTATTATGAAGCACTTGTTATATGTGCCACCTGCTAGGGGTGTGAACCTCACTGTAAGGGTGAGCTCTGCCCCTGGGACGAGGTCTATGGTCGTGTTTGGGTCACCATCTGAGAGCTCTGACGGGAGGCCATCAAAGGAGAACGGCGAGAGGTCTGTCTGCGTGCCACCACACGTCATGTCAATCTCGGAGATCATCAGGGTCGTATCGCCTGTGCTGCGGATCTTGAAGGACTGGGTTGCATAGTCACCAACCGCCACACTGCCACTTCCTGGTGGATTCTCAAAGTCATCAAGCAGTGGTGGTGTGAGCGGGGTGTCATCCATGTTGAGGAGCGTGAGGGATGGTTGCTGTAGCGTGAATAGCTGGCCATAGACATCAGAGCCACACGGGTCGGAGCCTGTTCCAGGGCCATCTGTTGCACTGCATGTGGAGTCGTCGGCATTCCTTGCGTCCTTCCACACGGCAAGGAACTGCTGTAGATTGTCATCGTATGCAATGGCCGGATAATACTGGTTGGATGGGAGGGTGAACACCGCATAGTTGTTACCCCTCAGCGAGCCCTCTGCATCCACCTTCTGGCCGAATATGTCAAGGTTTTCAAGTGAGAGGGTGCTGTTTCGGCCGTCCTGCCACACCACAAAGAACCTCTGCTCTGCGTTGTCGTAGGAGACGAAGGGCTTTGTCTGTTTTGAGCTGGCAACATTGTCGTCCTGCTGGCCGTCTCCGTCCGTGTCCTGATAGGAGATTATGAAGTTATCGTTGTATAGTCCGCCACCTGAATAGAGTATCTGGCCGTATATCTTCGTGTTCGGGCCATCCCTCATGTCCTCCCACGCAACCAGGAACCTGTCTGTTATGGGATCAAAGCCTATCGATGGATAATAGCCGTTTAAGGGGTTCGTGCTATCTATCATCGTGGAGTTTATAACACCCACATATATATCATCATTAAACAGCCCGTATATGTGGGTGAGCCCGTCGTCGTAGTCCGAGGTGGTGAATGTGCTCGTCACAGTTTCGCCGAGATCGCAGACATCGTTATTATTGCTATCCTCACAGCTACATGTGAGCACGCCCTTTCCGCGCCTTCCCTCCCAGGCCATAAGTGTGGCAGGTGATGTGGTGTCAGAGGCAACGGTTATGTTGTTGATGTTTGTGAAGTATTCGTATGTGTATTTCTCAACAAGGCCTGTGCTACTGGAGGATATGAGCCTGTTTGTGCGGGTCAGGCCGTTCCTTATGATGTCAGCACCTGTTACGCCAAGGTCATTCGTAACATCTGCAAGGGTGTCGCCATCGAGCATCACATAGCCGGGGAATGAGCGGTCTCCGAACGACCAGGAGACAGGCATAAAGCCAAAGCAGAGCTCGGAGATCCTGTTGAGGATGTCTCTTGACTCTATCCATACGATCCAGAACCTGTCGTTTACAGGGTCATAGGAGACCCTTGGCCTTCTCCTTGAACGGAGCTCGTCACCAACCGATCCGGTTGTTGGAGGCCAGGGATTATAATATGAATAATACACCCCGATAGGATCGTCATCATCAGGAGGATTATCAAAGCTCACTCCAACAAACCCGCTTTCATAGTAGATATCTCCTGACCCATCACCTGTAAAACCGCCATTTCCATCATCTATAAGGGTCTGTGTCCCGTCAGTAACTACGACGGTGCCAGGGACAAGTGGTCTATTCGAAAGGACACCACTGAAAGCCTTTGTGCTACCATTACCTGTCCCTATCGTCTCTTCATAGTAGGAATAATCTGCCGTGATATTAGCACCATTTGGAGGGGCTGAATCAAAGGTGATGTTGAAAATGCCTGTTGAATAACCTATTATCCCCGAGCCATTGCCTGTAAAACCGCTGTTTCCATCGTCCGTGAGGGTCTGTGTGCCGTCGGTTATGGTAACAGAGCCTGGGACAATATCTTGATTTGCGAGTATCCCTGAAAAAGCACGCTGAGTCCCATTCCCTGTCCCTATAGACTCTCCTGTCACAGATATCGTTCCAACAGATGTGGTTGAATACCCATACTTCTCGATCTGATTATACCCCACAGGGGTCTCGGGGCCTACAGTGTAGCTTCCTGCACTACAGGTGCCATCCAGGGTGGTTACATCTATGTCTCTATAATAGACATATCCCCCTGTGGCATTACCCCTTGTATCCTGCCAGACTATGAGGATCTTGCTATCCTCGGTGGGACTGAAAAGCTCCCCGTTCCTGTAGGCAGCGGTCGGTGCTGTCTGATTGCCTGTGGCATTGGTTATTATAATCTCGTCCCCGCAGAATGTGCCGTCTCCATTCATGAACCTTGCCCTTATGTCAGCCCCTGTTGTGGCCGTATCCCTCCAGTCCTCCCACACAACGAAGTAGAGGTTCTTATCAGGGAGGTAGATGACCTGTGGGTTCTGCTGGTCATAGGAGACTATTGAGATGGGTATGTTGTCGCCAACATAGCCTGCATGGGCATAAAGGGGTAATAGTATGGCTATAATGGATAATGCCAGTGATAGTATCATTAGATTTCTCTTCATCATCTTCCTCCCTCACCTTTCTAAAGGCATCATGCCTTTAATACACATCCTCATCTGCCAGGGCAGTCCCTGGCCCTTCCCTGAAAGAAGGGCCAGGCGATCCCTGATAGGAGAGGTCTTATTGTATATTGAGTGTTGCAGTTGTCTGCCTCCAGTCTGTTGTATCAAGCACCGTTATGGTAACGGTGCCGGTGGCAAGACCCTCTGCGGTGAATGAGCTTCCGCCCGTGTAGGTGATCTGCACTGCAGACGGTAGATCAACGAATATCTGGAACGGTGGGTTACCACCGAATACAGTGAATGTCACGCTGTCACCCACATTTATCGTCACATTCTGCGGCATTATGAAGAAGTCTGTCGGATTCACTATCACCGTGACGGTGGTGCTGTTGCCGAATGCATCGACCACGGTGAGGAGCACGGTCGTTGCCGTGGCCACTGAGTCAGGATCGATCGTGAATGTGTTACCGCTTACGGTCTGGTTCGGTATGATGTTCTGATAGTCTGATATCACCTCATACGGTGCCGTGCCACCATATATGGTGAACAGGATATCGTCTGTTGGATCTGTATCAGGGTTCTTTATACCGACCACACTCACCTGTGACGGTATCACCTCTATCGTGGTTTCAACCTTCAGAACAAGGGTTGCTGTAGCTGATGAACCAAAGGCATCATATACCGTTATTGTTACGGTGGTGTTTTTGGTCGGGACGGCCTCAACTGTGGCAGTCAGTGTTGAGCCCGAGACATTCACACTCACCAGTGATGGGTTGTCGCTGTATGCTGCATAGGGCTCGACACCACCGAGTATGGTGTAGGTTGCCGTATCGCCAACCTGCGGGTTTGAGATGGTCTGGGACTCAGGTATTATCTTCAGCTCCTCGACCTGTGTAACGATATTCAGGGTGGCGGTAACAGAGGTCATTGCAGAATCTACTATCGTGTAGGTCACGGTGGTATCAGGCGTTGCAGGGTCAACCGTAACCGTGAATGTCCCGCCACTCTCGGTGACACTCGATGGATTTGGCGGGAACTGAGGATCATCAGAGAATATGGTGTAGGGTGGTATGCCTCCGTATATGGTATATGTGGCTGTCCCACCTGTTACGCCGTTGATGGTCTGGCTTTCTGGGAAGACCATGAGGTCTGGGCTCACTGTCACATCAACCGTGCCGATAACCTCACCCCGCACCGTGGCGGTTATGGTACATACGCCTGGCACCTGTGGTGCTGTGAATGTTGCCTGTGCAACACCGCCTGTTGTCTGTGCAAAGGGTGTGACATAGCCACAGGGATCAGGATCGGTATCGGTCGCGGGTGAGACGGAGAAGTTGACGGTGAGGCCATCAAACACCGGCTCACCTGTATTCAGAAATATGATCGCGGTAATGGTGGATTCGCCCCCCGGGGCCACCACAGAGGGGCTTGCTGTAAGGTGTGAGAGGGTGGTGCTTATCTCGACAGGATTGAGGAAGAGTGAGATCATGTTTGCAGCACCAACCCCATCAACATACGGTGCAGAGGCATATATATTAAAGAAGGTAACGGTCTCCCTCAGTGAGAGGGGTATGGCCTTTATGAGTATCTTTGCCTGGCCATCGGTGTTGGTGGTGATATTACCGCTCCAGTCGGCTGATATCTCAAACTGGTCAACCTGCCAGAGTATGGGCTCTCCTGCTGCCGGGGTGCCCCACCTGTTGTAGACCGTGGCGAGTATCTCTGCACTATCGTCATACGGGTTCTCAAAGAGGTAAAAATCGGACTCCTCATTATAAATCCCATTTCCAGGGAGGCTATCGACATCAAGGGTCAAATATGGCAATAGATATATATCCGTATCGCTTGAGGTGAAGTAAACGGTCTTCCTGTCCCTCACCTTTCCTGTGCCTGAATCCACCTCGGCAAGGATGGTGATGAAACCAGGCTCGGAAGAGAAGAGCCTCATCGTCGCATAACCATATCCATCGGTGTATGCAACGGTGGAGCTCGACCTGACAGAGACCCCGCCCTGAGCGGTTATCGTGCCCTTCTGAGAGAGGTTCGTAAAGACAACAGGCACACCCGAAACCGGGCTGCCGTTGCCGTCAAGAACCCTTGCCTTGAAATAGAGGGAGGAGTTCGTCTGTGCAACATACTGGAGGGGCAGCAGTCTGACAATGGACGCTATCCCTGTGTTGACACCAGGAGGTGCACTTGAGGAACTCGTGCCACCTCCACAGCCTGCAAGAAATGCTGTAAGGATTATCAATGTTATCAATAATATGCCCTTTTTCATTTATTTCCTCCTCTTAACAATTATCCCAATCTGCAAGATATATGGAATATTCTGCCTCAAATGTCCCTTCTTCACCATACTGATTTATGTATGTGCATTCATACTTCACTACATAATGGGTTGGATATGCTGGATCAAGGTTCAGGCCAAGAAGATCGTTCCAGTATTGCACCTTCCGGTCTATATCCATGATGCCTGCAGATATTCTGCACTCATTATCGCCATCCTCTATCGGACAGTTTGGATAAACGGTCTTGCCCTCTATTATAGGGGCATCAGGATTTTCTGTGCCTTTCAGATATGTAACCTTGCATTCATCGATGGTTGCAGGGAATACATCAGGAAAACCAGTGGCAACGGCCCCTATGGTGAGGATGGCATCGTGTTCAAATAGACCATCCTCGTAATCTGTATAGTCAGGAGGGCACAGATGGATTGCAACATCCACCTCATCGTCTGAACTGGTGCCACTGTCCTCTCCGACGAGGGTAACATAGGTGATCCTTATCCCTGTATTTCCACTGTCTGAACCAGGGGCACCCCCCATGGCACCACAGCCAAGTATCAGAATAGGGATGGTTAGGATAGCCAATATCAAGATATATCTCTTCATACTTCCTCCATAATGTTTATTTATAAATCTTAATCCACCCTTGCCTCAAGACCCGTTCCACCCTTAAAAGGAGATCGTTTATCACTGCCTTCTTATGATCTTTTGATCTTTTTATGTCCATCTTTAACTCTCTACACCTGCAATCTGTGCAGACTGTTCTATAACCTTTGGTGTTATAAATATCAGGAGCTCTGTCTTGCTCTCCTGGATCGACCTCTTCTTGAAAAGCCAGCCAAGCACCGGAATCTTCCCAAGCAGTGGCACATACGAGTCACCCTTCTGAATGTTCGTCTTGTATATACCACCTATAACAAGGGTATCGTTGTTGTTCACAAGGACCTTTGTCTCTATCTCCTTCTGCTCGATGATAAAGCCCGCTGCTGTCTCAGGCCCCTGCTCGTTCTTCTTTATCTTGATGTCCATCTGGATCATCTTTGAAGGGGTTATATGAGGGGTCACCGTTAGTTCGAGGCTGGCATCAATGAACTGTATCTGTGTTCCTCCCTCCGGAGCAGCAGATGCGTAGGGTATCTTCCTGCCCTGCTTGATGGTCGCCTCCTGATTGTCCGTGGTGATGATCTTCGGGTTTGATATGATCTTTCCCTCACCCGTGGTCTCCATAGCAGAGAGCTGAAGGTCAAGTGACCTCAGGGCACCAGCTCCTATGTAGCCAAACCCTATTGATCCACCTGTACCACTGCCAACCGCTGCAGGCAGGTTCACAAGGAACGGACTGCCTGACATACCTGTTCCACCACTGAGCTCCTCTATGCCTCCTATCTTCATGTGGGGGCTGAGTCTCGTCTCTGCACCCCACTGGATACCAAGGCCCTTGGCAAAGTCAGAGGTTACCTCAACAACCCTTGCCTCTATCATCACCTGTGGAGTGGGTCTGTCGAGCCTCCTGATGACCCTTGCATACTCCTCGTGCATCTTCTCAACATCCCTTATAATAAGGGTGTTGGTCCTCTTATCTATGCTGATGGTTGTCCTTGTGGGCACGCCCTTCTTCTTGGATATCTCCTCAATAATACCCTTTACTTCATCAGCATCGGCAAAGTTTAGTGGATAGTGTTTTGTTATGAGGTCGCCTGCCTGGAGCTCTGCCTCCTTCCTCCTTGCAATCTCCTCCTCCTCCTTCACAACCTCGGCAGTAGGTGCTATGCGGATGATATTCCCCTCGACCTTCTTTGAAAGTCCATAGTTCCTGAGAATAACATCAAGCGCCTGATCCCACGGCACATCCCTGAGCCTCATCGTAAACTTCTCTGCCCTTCTAAGCACTGAAGGACTCACAACGATGTTGCATCCACTTATATCCGAAAAGAGCCTGAATATATGGACGAGCTCTGCATCCTGAAAATCGATGTTTATCTTCTCGCCCTCATATTCCTTTGAGGCAGCGATCCTGCCACACTCAGACGAGACAGAGGGCTCTTCTTCAGCCATCTCTCCACCAGGGGCTACCTCTTCACCACCGGCTACAGGTGCGGATGGAAGCCTGAATGAGACCACTATCTGATCATCCCCTGAGGAGACATCGTATTCCACAGGCTCAAGGAGGTCAAAGACTATCCTCGTCTTATCAGGGTATGTAGCTATCCTCATGCCACCCATAGGGGGCTCATAGACCTTTGGTGCCTCCACAGATGTGGTAACATCAGGTATGTCAATAACAACCTTGTTCGTCACAGGCTGTGAGACCTCTGGTGACATCATGCCGTCAGCCTTGATCGTCACAAGGAGGCTATCCTCTGTCCTGGAGAAGTCGATTGCCTCTATCCTTGTGGCACCTTCTGCCTCTGCAGCAGTTATCTCCTCCTCAGGGTTAACAAAAGTTAACACAAGGGCATTGTCCTTCTGAAGGGGCTTAACATCAGCAGGCACAGAGAGGGCTATCTCGAGCCTCACCATGTCCTCCATACCCTCAACCTTTGAGGGTGTTATCTCCCTGACACCTGCCCTGTCTATCACCATCTTATCCGTAAACCTGCCAAGTGTTACATCCCGAAGCTCCACCACAACCAGATAGGGGTCTGAAGGCTTGTAGATCGTGTAGTTGAGAGGAGCCGTGCTATTGATACTTATCTCTGTTGAGCCATCAACATCTCTGACCTCGATATTCGTGATCTCCGAGACTGCAAATGCAGATGTAATCAATCCTGACAGTAGGATAAATGCTAAAGACAATAAAAGGTTCTTTCTTTTAATCATTATCTTAACCCTCCTTATGGAGCTCTAAAACCACCTCTCTGGGTTTTTTATTTCCTTTGTAATCAATGGTATATTCTACAATTACAACCCTATCCCTTGAAATCTCTTTAACCTTGCCATTATGGAGACCTATCGTGTCTCCCTCATTGACGGTAAAGGACTTATTGTCAGGTGCAAGGAGCAGGGCGTAATACCTGTCCCTCTTCTTCACGATCGCAAGCAGTGAGAAATCCCCTATATCATAACTCTCAAGGGTTCCAGGGGGCCTTTTCGCCTCCTCAGCACCCTTGGCTTCCCTTCGCAATACGATAAGGGGTGCAAACGGGTCTCTCCTGCCTGCAGGATTATATACATAACCCTCACTCTTTTTAACCGGCTCCTCTGTCAGGGGCTTCAGTTCCTCGGGCTTAATCTCTATCTCCTTCTTAACCTCGGCCTTCTTCTTTGGTGGAGGAGGCTTCTTCTTACTACACCCTGAAAAGGGAAGGCCAAGCGCCACTATTATGAAAATAAAGATTAAGTATCTCCCCATTATACCTATCTTGTTCCTCCCTTCTTGGCCTCTAATTTGGCCTTCTCCTGCTGAGGGATGGCAGCAAAGGTAAGGGCAGTAAACCTCGCCTTGATAAGACCACCCTCGCCCCCCATTTTACTTGTAAGGTTAATATCCTTTATATTTACTATCCGAGAAAGCCTGCTTATATGGCTGAAGAAGGTGCCAAGGTTATGATAGCCTGTGGTTACCTCAATACTAACAGGTATCTCATAATAGAGATTGTTAGGACCAACCCTCCTTTGGCCGGGTTTCCACAGGAGTATCTCAAGTCCTGACTCAATGCCAAGGTCAGAGATCTGCTTTAAGAGAGGAGAGACCTCCTGCTCCTGTGGCAATTGCTCCTGAAGCTTTGCGAGCTTTGCCTTGAGAATCTTGTTCTCGGCCTTGAGCTGTTCGAGTTTCCTTATCTTCACCTCTCCTGTGGCTATCTCATTATCAAGCTTGGATATACTTGCAGTCAGGTTATCTATCTCTTTCTTCTTGGGTGAATATACGAGGAATATAAATAAGACAACCAGCAGGATGGAAGGCAGGATTATAATAATTGCCTTTACATAAGGTGGTAGCTCCTTTATGTTTATCTTCAGTGCCATTTTATCACCTCATCCTGAAGGAAATCCGAAACTCATATAGTGTATAACCCTCGAAGGTCTTCATCCTCGACTCAAGCAATGTAACATCCGTAAAATACTTGGAATTTTTGAGATTCTGGACATAATCCACGATATTCGGGTTTGTAAATGCAGTGCCCTGGATATTTATGGTTCCTCCATTGTCACTCAGGCTCTGGAGCCACACACCCTGTGGCAGTCTGGCACTCACTTCATCCAGAAGTCTGAGGGGCAATACCTGCCTGCTCTTGAGATCCTCTATCGTCCTTGCCATCTGCCTGTAAAGTTCGTTATCCCGCTCAAAGCTCTCGACCTGTTTGATGGCATCCTTTATCTCATTGAGCCTCTTCTCCTTCTCCGCCTTCTCGGCCTTAAGGGTGGTGATGTTGCTGTTCAGACTGAATGTATAGATACCAAGGACAACGAGGGTTATCACCGTGAGGGCCACGGCAGGGATAATAACCGCCTGAAGTGGCATGGCCTTCTTAACCTTTCTCTCTTTGAGCAGGTTTATCCTGATCATCTATCCCCAACCCTCCTTAAGGCCAGCCCAACGGCGATCGCCACCACAGGGCCTATCTTCTTCAGATAGCCCTTATCAAAGCTGTCAGGTATCTGTATGTTCGTGAATGGATCAACGATCCTCACATCCACACCCACCCTCTCCGAGAGGAGTGCAGGGAAGTCCTTGATAAGTGCACCACCGCCGCTCAGGACGATCTCCTTTATCTCCTCATGACCGAAGGAACTCCTGAAATACTCAAGTGAACGGGATATCTCTGTCACTATCTCCTCAGAGGCCGACATCATCGCAGAGGAGACATCTTCCTGAGACACACCCTCTATGGTCTCACCCTGTTTCAGCCTCTCTGCATCCTCATATGAGAGGGTGAACTCCCTCTGCAATGCCTCTGTGATGATGTTGCATCCAACAGAGCTGTCCCGCGTGAACATGGAGTATCCACCCTTGAGGACATTGAGGGTGATCATGCTTGCACCAACATTGACGAGCGCTATATTCTCGTCCGCCTTCAGCTCGTAATTGATCTCATACATGTTCTCAAGGGCAAAGGCATCGACATCAACGATCACGGGGTTGAGCCCTGCATCCTTCACCACCGAGACATACTCGTTCACCTTATCCTTCTTCACCGCCACAAGGAGCACATCCATCTGGTTGCCCTCTTCCTTGAAGCCAACTATCTGGAAGTCGAGATTGACATCATTGATATCAAACGGTATGTATTGCTCTGCCTCGAACCTTATGGACTCACTCAGTTCCTCTTCGGTCATCTGCGGCAGTGGTATCCTCTTTGTGATCACGGATGAATGGCCTGAGACACCTATGGTCACATCCTTTGCCTTGATATGGGAGCTGGAGATCAACGACTTGATAGTGTCAACGACCCTGGGGGCATCGAGGATGGAGCCTTCAACTATCAATTCGGGCTGGAGGGGGGCAACACCCAGATGTTCTAATTGATATCCACCGCTGACATCCTTGAGCTGGACAACCTTGATATTCCTTGAGCCGATATCCAGCCCTATTATGCCTTTCCTTTTAAAAACCATTAAGATAATAAAATCAAAAAAAATAAATATTGTCAAGTAAAAAATTAATCTTTCCTTCCCAACACCCCTTAATCAGGAATTTTTCATACCCATAAGTTAGTTTATAAGATATCTTAAATATGTGATTTAGATCACACTACTTACTCCAGAAGTGGGGTATAAACAGCACTATCACAGTGTATATCTCAAGCCTTCCAATGAGCATACACAGGATGAGTATCCACTTTCCGGGAAGGGGGATCGAGGAGTAGTTGTCAGTGGGACCTGCCTCACCAAGGGCAGGGCCAACATTCGACATAGAGGAGATCACCGTGCTTGCCGAGGTAATGAGGTCCACACCCAGTGCTGTCATCAACAGGGCGGCAAAGATGGTTATCAGGAGGAAGAGGAAGAGGAAGCCCCATATGCCTCCCAGTGTCTCCTTGGAGATGCCCTTGCCATCCAGCTTGAGCACACTCACTGCGTGGGGATGGATCAGGTGATAGAGCTCACGATATGCCTGCTTGAACATGAGCAGGACCCTGACCTGCTTCATCCCTCCGCCGGTTGAGCCAACCATACCCCCAAAGAACATGAGGCACAGCAGGAGCATCTGTGAGAGGACCGGCCACCTCTCATAGTCAGTGGTTACATAACCTGTGGTGGTCATTATGGAGACAACCTGGAATGATGAATACCTGAGGGCCTCAAGGGGTGAGTATCCATGGGAGAAGATGGTATTCAACGAGACGATGACGATCGAGATGAGTATTACAGAACAGTAAAACCTGAACTCCGTGCTCCTTGCAAACCTCCACAGCTGACCCCTGATCGCATAGTAATGGAGTGAGAAGTTTATGCCTGCCAGAAACATGAAGAAGGTGATGATCACATCTATATAACCGCTCTGGAAATATGATATGCTCGCACTCTTTGTTGAGAACCCACCTGTTGCCATTGTTGTGAATGAATGGCAGAGCGCATCGAACAGGCTCATACCGCACAGCATCAACAGGATTGCAAGCACACCCGTGATCCCTGCATATACATACCAGAGGGACTTTGCCACATCGAGTATCCTTGGCCTTATCTTCTCGATCCCTATCTCAGGGACCTCTGCCTTGAAGAGCTGCATTCCTCCAACACCGAGCATCGGGAGTATGGCAATGGAGAGCACGATTATCCCCATACCGCCTATCCACTGGGTCAGACTCCTCCAGATGAGTATCCCCCTGGGAAGGGTCTCAAGGTTGCTGAGAATCGACGCCCCTGTGGTGGTGAAACCTGCCATGGACTCAAAATAGGCGTCGGTAAACGAAGGGGTAACTCCTGAGAGGATATACGGAAGGGAACCATAAAGGGACATGACCAGCCAGCTTATGGTCACAACCGCAAAGCCATCCCTGTGTCTGAGCTCACCCTTCCTGTGCCTGCCCGTCAACAGATAGAGCACCACTCCTGAGGCGAATGTCAGGATGAGTGAGATGCCGATTGCAGATGATGCACCATCATTATAAAGCAGGGAGGTTATGAGGGGCACGAGCATAAATGCCGAGACAAATACAAGGACAATCCCTGTGAGATTAAAGATCAGACCGGGGTTCATCTGAGGAGCTTTTCCACCTGTTTTACCGATTCCTTCAGGGTGAAGATAATCAATTTATCATTAACAGAGATACGGTCATCCCCTGAAGGTATGATTACATCCTTGCCCCTTATAATGGCTCCTATGAGCGTCCTTTTCGGAAGCTCAACTTCACGGAGTGTCTTCCCTATAAGCACAGACCCCCTCCTCGCCTCTGCCTCCATTATCTCTGCCTTGCCCTCTGAGATGGTCGTGAGCGATATGATACCGCCTGCCCTCACATACCTGAGGATGGTGCTTGCGGTGATGAGCCTCGGGCTCAGGACGGCATCTATTCCCAGGCTATCGGCAAGTGGAAGGTAGTCTGTCCTGTTGACGATGGTTATGACCTTCTTCACACCAAGCCTCTTTGCAAGCAGAGAGGACATTATATTGACCTCCTCGTTGTTGGATATGGCAACAAAGACATCCATATCCTTTATGTTCTCCTCCTCAAGCAGGCTCTGGTCAGAACCATCCCCATGGAGGATGATACTCTTTTTAAGGGAGTTGAGGAGGAACTTGCACCTCTCTGCGCTCTTCTCTATCACCTTCACGCTCACATTCCTTGACTCCATCGTCTTTGCCACATAATAACCTATCCTGCCCCCGCCTGATAGCATGATCCTCTTGACAGGCTCAAACAGGCCCCCTATCCTCCTTGACACCGCCTCTATGTCCTCTGCCCTGATGGCAAGGAAGATGGTGTCGTCCTTCTTTATGATATCCCTGCCTGAGGGGATTATTATCCTGTCACCCCTCCTTATGGCACCTATGATGACCTTTGGATCCGAGAGGTTGAGCTCCCTCAGTGTTCGTCCAAGGAGATCAGAGTCAGGTGGGACCCTGAAGCCTATGACCTTCACCCTCCCATCCTCAAAGTCCTCGACATCTGCCGCAAAGGGCACCTCAAGGAGACGGATAATGGCCTTGGCTGCCTCGACCTCGGGGCTTATGGCAGGGTTGATGCTGAGGCTCCTCAGGAGTTCCTCATTCCCTATATACTCCAGGTTCCTTATCCTGGCAACACTCCTTGGCAACTGGAACATCACCTTGGCAACGAGGCAGGATATCATGTTGGTCTCGTCTATATCCGTCACGGCAAGGAGTATGTCTGCCTCATCTGCCCCTGCCTCCTTCAGGACAGAGGGTGAGCCACCCTCCCCCTCAACCACCGCAACATCGAGCTCTTCAGAGATCCTCCTTATCTTCTGCCTGTCCCTGTCAACAACCACCACATCCACACCCTCTGCAGAAAGGAACCTTGCTATCTGGAATCCAACCTCCCCAGCACCAACGATAATCACACGCATGGTGTCAATTATATCACAGTAAACCTTGCAGTTGCATAAAACCCTCCTAACGGGCAGGCATCCTTATTTGATGGAAGATGGAAAATGGAAGATGGAAGATAGGAGGTGATTGATTTTGATAATGGTATTTTCTTATTATACTACTGTGGACGGTTTAACTGTTCACCGTTATAATCAGATATCGGGCGATTAGCTCAGGGGGAGAGCGCTGCCTTCACACGGCAGAGGTCGGTGGTTCGAAACCACCATCGCCTACCATTTGTATTTGACTTTCTGTCACCTTTGGGGTGCCCTTTATGTCTTCAGCTTAGATCAATGAGCGACAGCTTCTTCTTCATTCCTCCATCCTGCCCTCTCAAAGGCCCTCACAACCCTCTCAGGCCTAAGATTATGCAGGCCGCTCATACAGCGTTCTTAACCTTTCTCTTCTCCTTTACAACTTCCAGATGTCCTTCTATTGCATCCTTTATCATCTCAAGTGCCTCCTCCACTGTATCACCCTGAGAGGCACACCCTGGCAATGAAGGGCACTCAACCCAGAAACCACCATCCTCGGTATCTATATGAAGGACTACAGGATATCTCTTCCCTCTTACTGTAACATGGTATTTCTTCTCTCTCTGTAAAGCAACAACTTCACCTTTCAGGTTCTCAACGATCTCACCTATTGCGATGGAGAAAACAAGCTGACCGCCACATTATAACATAAAAGTTATATTATCAGGCCCTTGCAAACCTCGGAGGCGAGAATTTATAATTTCTAAAAAACAGAGGAGGACGTCATGGCAACATTCTTTATGTTCGGGAAATACACACTTGAGGGCATCAAGGGGATGAGCGCAGCACGGACGAAGAAGATAATCAGGATCATCAAGAAGGCCGGTGGAGAGGTAAGATCAATGCATGCACTGCTTGGAGAGAAGGACCTGGTATTCATCGTTGATTTCCCCGGTAACGAGGAGGCCATAAAGGCGTCTGTTGCCATCACAAAGTTGACCGGAATCGCCTTCACCACATCCCCTGCCGTGACCGTGGAGGAGTTTGACAGGATAGTGTCATAATATTTTTCTCGCGGATTAACTGATTAAGAGGTATTCAGGGTTTCTGAAAAGGGACCTTTCGTGCCCCCTGTTTATGATAAAATATCCTTGTGAAAATACTCATAATAAAGCCCAGTTCACTCGGTGATGTAATCCATGCGTTACCCTTCCTCAAGGCAGTAAAGGATACCTTCCCTGAGTCGACCATCGACTGGATAATAAGCAGCGGGCTTGAGGGTCTGCTTGAGGGCAACCCGCTGATCAACGAGCTCATCGTTATCAACAAGGATTCCTGGAAGAGGCCCAAAAATATCAGAAGGACATCAAGAGAGCTGATCAACCTCAGAAGGAGACTGAGCAGCAGGGGATATGACCTCGTAATAGACCTCCAGGGGCTTCTCAGGAGCGGGGTCATCTCACGGTTTGCCACATCTTCTCTGAAGATAGGTTTTGCCGATGCGAGGGAGGGGAGCAGGTATCTATATGACAGGAGGGTCTCTGTCAACGGGATAGCCCATGCTGTGGATAAAAACCTTGCGGTCGCAAGGGCAATAGGTGCAAGGATAAGGGCCGTTAAGTTCCCGCTCTTCATCGATCATAAGGCAAGAGAGAGTATCAGACGCCTGCTCAACGGGATTGAGGAGTATATCGTGATCATCCCGTCTGCAAGATGGCCTACAAAGAGGTGGCCTGAGGAGGGGTTTGCCAGGCTCATAGAGCGCGTTTCACTGCCGTGTGTCATTGCCGGTGGTGGACAGGACAGGCACATTGCACAGAGGATCTCACGCCTGTCCAGGGGAAGACCCATCAACATATGTGGAGAGACCAGTCTGAAGGAGCTCTCTGCCCTGATCTCAGGTGCAAGGGTCGTCGTGAGCCCTGACACAGGACCCATGCATATAGCAGTGGCCCTTGGTGTGCCTGTTGTTGCGCTATACGGTCCAACAGACCCTGTAAGGACAGGCCCCTATGGATGGCAGTGGAAGGATAATATAAGGGTTATAAGCTCAGGCGCACCATGCAGCCCGTGCCTCAAGAAGAGGTGTAAGGAACCACTCTGCATGACCGGCATAGGCGTGGACATGGTCGTCAAGGAGGTGGAGGGCCTCATTTAATGCTCTCTGTTGCCATCATCACATACAACGAAGAGGACAACATAAGGGATGCCCTTGAGAGTGTTAAATGGGCAGATGAGATAGTGGTTGTTGACTCATTCAGTAAGGACAGGACGGTGGAGATATGCAGGGAATATACTGATAAGGTCTTCTCCATGGAGTGGTCAGGGTTCTCGCACCAGAAGAACAAGGCCATCTCACTGACCACCATGCCATGGATCCTTGTGCTCGATGCGGATGAGCGGGTCACAGGACCACTGAGGGATGAGATAACCACCCTTTTAAGGGATGAGCCCACCATGGCAGGGTATTACATCCCGAGGAAGAACTTCTTCTCAAACAGATGGATAAGACACGGTGGATGGTGGCCTGATTATACACTGAGGCTCTTCAGGCGCAACAAAGGGAGGATCGAGGAGAGGGAGGTGCATGAGGCCATAAGGGTTGATGGCGAGGTGGGTTATCTCAAGAGCCCGCTTGAACACTACACATACAGGGATGTCAGCGACTTCCTGAAGAGGATGGAGCTGTATTCAGGCCTTGCTGCAAAGGAACTCTATAAGAATAACCGTCGGGCAACCGTGATGGACCTCCTCCTGAGACCGCCTGCCACATTCCTGAGGATGCTGATCCTTCGGATGGGCATCCTTGACGGCATCTATGGCATAATATTAGCCTGGTTGTATTCTGTCTATACATACAAAAAATATTCGAAGCTCAGGGGGATGAATAAGGCTCAAAAGGATTGAGGGCTATTGGAGGTATGAACGATGCATATATCTGTTATAGGGACAGGGTATGTTGGCCTTGTTACAGGGGTGTGCTTTGCCGAGTTCGGGCTCAATGTCACCTGTGTTGATAAGGACAGGAAGAAGATAACGCAGTTGAGGAGGGGTGTTGTGCCGTTTTATGAGCCAGGTGTCGAGGAGCTCCTCCAGAGGAACCTCAAGGCAGGCAGGATACACTTCACAACGAACATCGGGGATGCGGTTGACTCCTCCCTTGTCATATTCATAGCGGTCGGCACACCTCCAAGGGGTGATGGCTCTGCTGATATGAAGTATGTGGAGGAGGTGGCCATCGAGATAGCCCGCCATATAAAGAGCTATAAGGTGATAGTAACAAAGAGCACGGTCCCTGTTGGCACAGGAGAGAGGCTCCGCAAGATAATATCCGCACACCTCAAGGAGAATGTCGACTTCGATATCGTCTCAAACCCCGAGTTCCTCAGGGAAGGGGCAGGTATCGAGGACTTCATGAGGCCCAACAGGGTGGTGATCGGCGCATCGAGCGCACAGGCGATAGCGATCATGAAGGACCTTTACAGGCCACTTTATCTCATAGAGACGCCCTTCGTCATCACTGACATAAAGACCGCTGAACTCATAAAGTATGCCTCCAATGCATTCCTTGCCACAAAGATATCCTTCATCAACGAGATAGCAAACCTCTGTGAGGATGTCGGTGCTGATGTCAAGACCGTTGCAAAGGCGATGGGGCTTGACCAGAGGATAGGACCGAAGTTCCTCCATCCAGGCCCTGGCTATGGAGGCTCGTGCTTCCCGAAGGACACGCGTGCACTCCTGCAGATCGCAAGGGAAAACGAGGTGAATCTGGGTATAGTGGAAGCGGTTGTAAAGGCGAATGAGCACCAGAGGCAGAGGTGTGTGAGGAAGATAAGGGAGGCCATGGGCAGGCTCAGGGGCAAAACCATCTGTATACTGGGCCTCTCCTTCAAACCAAACACCAACGACATGAGGGAGGCACCATCAGTGTATATAATCAATGAACTCCTGAAGTCAGGTGCAAAGATAAGGGCCTATGACCCTGCTGCGATGGGAGAGGCGAGGAGGATATTCTCAAGAAGGATAACCCTCTGCAAGGATGCCTATGATGCGGCAAAGGGTGCGGACGCACTCGTAATAGTGACCGAATGGAACCAGTTCAGGAACCTTGATTTAAGAAAGATCAAGAGGAATCTGAAGGGCAACTTCTTCTTTGACCTGAGAAACATATATGAGCCTGATAAGATGGTGGAGATGGGCTTTGTGTATTCCTGCGTGGGGAGGAAGCCTACTCGATAAATATCTTCAGCCGTTTGCTCCTTGCAGGATGCCTCAGCTTTCTCAGGATGTTGGCCTCTATCTGCCTCACCCTCTCCCTTGTGATGTTGAACTCCTTACCCACCTCCTCAAGGGTGAACGGCCTGTTGTTGCCTATACCGTAGCGCATCCTGATGATATCGGCCTCTTTATAGGGAAGGGTGCTGATCACCTTCTCCAGCTGTTCCTTTAGATCGTGCTCTATGGCTATGTCAAGCGGAGACCTCACGGTCGTGTCCTCTATGAGGTCCCTCAGTATATTGTCTGCGTCATCGCCAACAGGGTCTTCAAGGGAGAGGGGCTCCCTGTCTATCCCCATCGCCAGCCTCACCCTGTGCACAGGGATGCCTGACTCCTCTGCCACCTCCTCAATAGTCGGTTCCCTGCCATATTCCTGGACAAGCCTCCTTGAGACCCTCATCACCGCACCTATGGTATCCACCATATGGACAGGCAGTCTCACGGTCCTTGACTGATCTGCGAGCGAACGGGTAATGGCCTGCCTTATCCACCATGTTGCATAGGTGCTGAACTTGTATCCCCTGCTGTATTCAAACCTGTCCACCGCCTTCATGAGGCCGATATTGCCCTCCTGTATCAGATCGGACAGGCTCAGGCCCCTCCCGAGGCACCTCTTTGCTATGCTTATCACGAGCCTGAGATTGGACTCTATGAGCCTCCTCTTCGCCTCAAAGACCTTCTTTTCATAATAGCCAAGGAGCCTCAGGGACTTTTTTATCTCCAGCCTCTCCAGGCCAATGGTTGTCTCGATGCCCTTTATCTCCCTCTCAAGCCTCCTGAGCTCTTTGAGCCTGTTGGCATCCTCTCGGCCCTCCAGCCTCCTCTTCTTAAGATTCAGGAACCTCCTGTAGAGGCCATCCATCTTTGAGGCCATTATCCTGAGCTGTTCTATAAATGCCTCGACCACATCCTCCTTAAGGCCAATCCTTGATACGGCCTCGAACAGCTCCTCCCTGTTTCTATTGAGTCTGTCAAGCGATTCCTTCCTTGTTGATGACTTGAGGTTCCTCCTCCTGAGCCTCCTCAACAGCAGGAGCCTCTCATCATACAGGGCCTTTACGGCCTCGGTATTCCTGATAAGCCCTGCGCGTGCCTCTTCCCTCTCCTCCTCTGTCATATCCTCCCATTCGGATATCAGGTCTGACATCCCGAGCCTGCCCTCCCTGAGCATGTCCCTGAAGCCGATGACCTTCTTGATGGCAAAGGGCATATTAAAGATCAAACCCTGTATCTTCCTCTTGCCCTCCTGTATCCTCCTTGCAACATTGATCTCTTCTTCCTTTGTCAGGAGCGAGAACGCACCCATCTGCCTGAGATACAGGGATATCGAGTCATCATGTATGCCCTCGTCCTCAGACCTCCTGTCTGGTTCGGTCTCCGGTGACTCTGTGGTATCCGCCTCCTCAATCGGAAGGTCCTCGGGATATCCCTCCATTCCTCATGCCCTCCTGCCCTTTAAGATGGCCTCCTGTTTCAACTGCAGGAGCCTCAATAATCTATCACTATCGCCCTTCTGTTCTGCCTCCCTTATCTGGGATTGCAGGTCCTCAAGCATCGCCCTCTGCCTCTTGATCACCATCCTGTTGAGGCAATCCCTCAGCACCTTGTCAGGCTCTTCAAAGTCATCCATCAACATCACCTCTGAAAGGACCCTCTTCTCCTCCTCGTGACACTCAAGCAACAGCCTGTCTGGATCTGGCACACCACGCCTCATCCTGTTAAATATGGATCTTAACAGATCGTCGCTGAAATCCTCGGGGGAGATGGTCTCAAAGACATCGGCAACCCTCTCAGGCATCTGGAGTAACAATCTGATAATGTATATCTCATCAAGGGGCCTCTTACCGTGAGAGTCAACAGGCCCCTCCGCAGCCTCTCCCCTCCTGACCCTCCCCCTCACCTTCTTGAGCTCCTCTATGATGAAGAACTCGTTTATACCAAGCCTCTCTGAAAGCATCTTTATATACGAACCCTGGATGAGGGCATCCGGTATCTTTGAGAGCATCTCGATGGCATCCCGTGCGATCGTCAGTCTGTCCTTTCCATACCTCATGAGGAAATCGACTATGGACAGGGGCCTCTCAAGCAGGTCTCTGAAGGCATCGGCACCATCCCTCCTCAGAAAGCTATCAGGATCATCACCCTCTGGAAGACAGAGGAGCCTCACATCAACACCGGCAAGGAGGAGGAGCGATGTGGCCCTCTTCGCCGCCATTATACCTGCCTGATCACCATCAAACACCAGGACCACCCTGTCCGTGAACCTCTTTATCAGCCTCCCGTGATCCTCGGTGATGGCGGTGCCAAGGGGGGCAACCGCATTTGTAAAACCATAAAGATGGGATATGATCACATCGATGTAGCCCTCCATGAGGAGTGCATAACCTGTCCTTCTTATAGAGTCCCTTGCCAGATTGAGCCCGTAAAGGACCCTGCCTTTATTGAAGAGGACGGTCTCAGGGGAGTTCAGATACTTGGGCATTGAATCATCCAGCGCCCTCCCTCCAAAGGCAACCACATCCCCCCTGAGGCTATATATGGGAAAGATGAGCCTGTTACGGAATACATCATAATACCCCTTCGTCCCCTTTGCGATGAAACCCGCCTTTATGAGTAACTCGGTTCTGTAACCCCTGCCCTCCAGATAGGACCTCAATGCATCCCATGACGCAGGGGCAAAGCCTATAGAGAACATCCTCTGGGCATCCCTGCCTATCCCCCTCTCCTCAAGATACCCCCTCGCCCTCTGATCCTTCATAAGGGACTCCTGGAAGAAGGTGAGGGCATCCCTGTTGAGCTTAAGGAGGAGGGCCTTTTCATCCCTGCCTGCCTCTCCCTTAAACCCCTTCAGCTCAACCCCTGCCCTGCTGGCGAGCTCCTTCACGGCCTCCCTGTATGTCAGGCCCTCATGCTTTATGAGGAAGGTGAATATATCACCACCCTCACCACATCCAAAGCAGTGGAATATCTGTTTTGCAGGGCTGACTACAAAGGACGGGGTCTTCTCGGAGTGGAACGGGCAGAGTGCCTTAAAGTTCTGCCCTGCCCTCTTGAGGTTAACATACTGGGAGATGAGATCAACAATATCAATCCTGCTCTTTATCTCCTCTAAGAGGCTATCATACGATGACATGATAGATCAGGACCTTCACTGCCGGCCACGGCCCTTAGGTCTCCTGAATCTCCTGAAACCAGAACAGGGGATAACCTCCAGGTCTCCCTTCTTCTGTATCTCGTCAAGCAGGAGGTTCATGCCCAGGTTGTCACTGGATATGTGTCCTGCTATGACCACGTTTATGTGGTGCTTCTCTGCCTCTTTCCTGTGATCCTCGCTCAGGTGCATACCAACAATCGTCCCAACACCTGAATTTGCAAGGCTCTCAAAGATGTTCTTTGCACCTTCGGTGCCCCCTGTCATATCAACAAATATCTTTCCGGCCCTCCTCTCGCTACTGCCGATGAGTATCCTTGGCCCGGCATTGTTCCTTGACGCCTCCTGGTATTCTGGTATCTCCCTGAGGATCTTTATTATATCGCCCAGTGTCTCAGGTGCCCTCCTGTCAAAGAGCCTCTGTAGATAGCTTGTTACCATGTTGTCTGCGGGCGTATGGGCACAGATAAAGGGGATGTCCAGCAGCCTTGCGGCATCCACTGCCCTGGTATGGTTTACAGGCGAGACCCTCCTTGCAACCTCCTTTATCCTCCCTTCAAGGAGGTCTTCAGCGACATTTATCGGGACACCAAACTTATTCAATATATCGGCCTGCATATGCATGACCTCATAGAAATTCGCATATGCCCTTCCCTCGGGATGATGTGATATGAGCAGATCAACCCTCTTGCCCCTTGATGAGAGCCTATCGGCAAGGAGGACCTCCTGGACCTCAAGGTCTATCCCGACAAGTGCGGTCTTTATCTCCTCGCTGCCATCTCCATGGAGTATGCGTGTATCATCATAGGGGTTGGTGAGCCTCTCCGTGTCATAGAACTCCCTCTCCTCCTTCTTCATCTCCTCATACGCCTTTTTACGGCGATCCAGGAACAGCCTTACGCCCTTCTTCCCCCTTGGGTCTGTCTCGATGCCCTTCTCAACTATGGTCTCATATATCTGCCTCAGCCTCATCCTCCCTGAAGCACCTCCTTCACAATGGTATTGACCATCCTTCCATCTGCCCTGCCCTTCACCCTTGGCATGATCACCTTCATAACCCTTCCGAGGTCTCCCATGCCGCTTGCACCGACCTCCTCGATCACCTCCCTGACCATCCCCTTCAGCTCCTCCTCTGATAACTGCTCTGGCAGATAAGCCTGTATTATCCTGAGCTCCTCCCTCTCCTTCTCTGCAAGGTCTGTCCTGCCCCCCTTTGAAAACTGATCTATCGACTCCCTCGCCCGTTTCACAAAGGAGCTCAACACACCATAGATCTCCTCATCGCTCAGGGACGCCCCCTTCTCTATCTCACGGTTCTTGATCGCCGCCTTCAGCATCCTGAGGATGGAGACCCTCCTGTCGTCCCTTGCCTTGAGTGCCTCTTTGAAATCGTTCTCAAGCCTCTCAAACAGTGACACCTTTTACCTCGATGAATAGAGCTTCATCCTCTTGAGTGCCTTCTTCCTTGCTGCCATCAATTTCTTCTTCCTCTTCACACTGGGTTTATCGTAATGCTCCCGCTTCTTTATCTCCGAGAGTATACCCTCCCTCTCGCACTGCTTCTTGAACTTCTTCAGCGCATTCTCAAAAGACTCATTCTCACCCACCCTCACAACAGGCATCCTGACTCACCTCCCCCCTTCACCTCTATCTGAAACCCGCCTGTGGCGGAGAATGATTGTTTGATGAATAATATAACCTTTTGATCCCCATTTAGGCAAGCAGCTTAACACAGGGACGGAGACAAACAGGGCGAGATAAGGTGTTCTTAAGAGCCTATAATCCTGTTATTCTTATCGAGCCTGACGATCTTGGTGGAGAAGTCCTTCAGCTCCTCCTCTGTGTAGTAGCAATAGCAGAATATTATGATCTCGTCACCGACAACCCCTTTCCTTGCAGTCGGGCCATTCAGGCAGACTATCCCGGAGCCCCTCTCGCCAGGTATGACATACGTCTCGAACCTCTCTCCATTATTCAGATTGCTCACCAGGACCTGCTCGTATGGCATTATACCGGCAGCCTCGATGATCTCTTCATCGATGGTGAGGCTACCCTCATATGCTATATTTGACTCTGTAACCGTTGCCCTGTGAATCTTGGATTTGAGCATACACCTCAGCATAACGGCAACCACCTACTCTATGATCTTTGGAACCTTGTAGAACCCCCCTTTTTTAGAAGGGGCGTTCCTGAGGATCTCATCCCTCTCAGATGATACCCCCTGTCTGTCCTCCCTGAAGACATTCTTTATGGGCAGGACATGGGAGGTGGGTTCGACATCTGATGTGTCCAGCCGATTCAGTTTATTGATATAGTCGATGATACTGCCCAGTTGCCTGCTGAAGAGCTCCTTCTCCTCTTCTGTGAGCCTCAACCTTGCGAGCAAGGCGATATATTCGATCTCCATCATATCCTTTCAAGATGAGCGAATCTGAGCGAGAGCCTCTTCACCCCCACAGACGGGAAGTTCACCATGACCTTCATATCGTCGTCATCACCATAACTCTCCCTTACAACCCCTATCCCCCACTTTGGATGCCTCACCCTCACCCCTGCAACAAAGGGTGTGCTCGCCACAGGCTCAAGATGCACCTTTGTCTCTATAGCAATGGAACCCCTGCCGTGCCTCTTCTCATAACACTGATAACACCCTGTCGGGATCTCGTCAAGGAACCGCGATGGCTTGAGCTCCTTGACCGAGGTGTAGAACTTCCTCCTCTTTGCCCTTGTGATAAAGAGCCTGTCCTTTGCCCTTGTGATCCCGACATACAGGAGCCTCCTCTCCTCCTCAAGCTCCTCCTGCCTCTTTATCGCATGGAAGTATGGGACAAGGCCATCCTCTGCACCTGCTATGAATACCACCGGAAACTCCAGCCCCTTTGCACAGTGCAGGGTCATCAGGGAGACGGCATCACCATCCTGGGATTCGTCAATGGGTGTGTATAACGATGCAGTGTCTATGAAGCCCTTTATGTCCTTGCCCTCCACCGAGTGGAGGAGTTCTGTAAGGTTCTCGGCCCTCTCCTCCCCTACCCACTCAAGGTATCCCGTCCTCTCGTATATCAGCTCCAGTAGCCTTGATAGCTCTCCATCCTTCTGGCTGTTCAGGTCTTCTATCAGCTCAACAAAATCCCTGATCTTCTCCTTGAGCGAGGCAGAATATCCATTACTGCTTATGATTATCTTCATCATCTCGAAGAGCCCCTTGTCCTTCTTCCTCGCCTCGTTCTCGATCCTTCCGAGTGTGGCGGCACCGATCCCCCTTGGAGGAGAGTTGATGATCCTCCTGAGGTTTACAGAATCATCGGGATTAACGATCACCTTGAGATATGAGATGATATCCTTTATCTCCTTCCTCTGATAAAAACTGAGGCTACCTATCACCTTATAGGGGATGCCACTGTCCCTCATCGCGTCCTCTATAACCCTCGCCTGCTGGTTGACCCTGTAGAGGACGGCAAAGTCCTTATAAGAGTATCTGCCCTTGAGATAAAGCTCCTTTATCGTCCTGGCTATATACCCTGCCTCATCCCTCTCTGTGTTGGTTATACAGTAGAGGACCTTCTCCCCGTCCGTCCTGTCGGTCCACAGCCTCTTTGGCATCCTCATGGAGTTGCAGGAGATGACACCGCCTGCGGCATCCAATATATGCTTCGTGGATCTGTAGTTCTGCTCAAGCCTTATGACCTTTGCCTTTGAAAAGTCATTCTTAAAGGCAAGGATGTTCTTCACATTTGCGCCCCTGAACCTGTAGATGCTCTGATCATCATCACCGACAACACATATGTTCTTATCCCTTGAGGCAAGGAGTTTGGAGAGCCTGTACTGGGAGATATTGGTATCCTGAAACTCGTCTATCATTATGTAGGGGAACTCGTCCTGATACTTCCTCAGTACCTTTGGATACTCTTCAAAGAGCCTGACGGTATACATTATAAGATCATCGAAGTCAAGGGCATTGTTCCTCCTGAGCTCCTCCTGATATCTGACATATACCCTTGCAAACTTCTCATCAAAGTCATAGCTGTCTTCATTCTTCAGTAGATCCTCAGGACCGATAAGTGAGGCCTTGAGTGTGGACAGCCTTGATGATATACCCTTATAAAGTGCCTCATGCATATTGAACGCCTTGAGGATCGAACGGATCAGGTCATAGGTGTCATGCTCATCATATATACAGAAGTCTCTCTTAAAGCCAAACCTCTCGATCTCCCTCCTGAGGATCCTGCAGCACAGGGAATGAAACGTCCCTATCCATAAACCCTTTATAGACCTGCCAAGGAGGCCCTCTATCCTCTCCTTCATCTCATCAGCGGCCTTGTTGGTGAAGGTCATCGTGAGTATGGATGTGGGCGGGACCTTCTTGACCGTGCTCAGGTAGGCAAACCTGTGGGTTATGACCCTTGTCTTACCACTGCCTGCACCTGCCAGCACAAGGAGTGGCCCCTCTGAGTGGAGGACCGCCTCCCTCTGCTGGGGGTTGAGATCTTTTAGCATATCATGTCGGGACATAACAGACCTGGGTAAAGACAAAAGGGTCTACACGCCTCATTACACATTCTGTAATAAACCCCTCTCGGTTAAAGAGAAACAAGACCACTTACTTAAAGGCTATTAATCTATTATAACAGTTTTTTTGTAAAAAATAAGCCTTTTATAACGTTAAAAGGAAAACTTATAGTTACTCTACCGTCACACTCTTGGCGAGGTTTCTTGGCTGGTCAACATTACATTTCCTGAGCACTGCTATATGATAGGCAAGGAGGTGCATCGGGATGGAGAATATGACAGGCATCAGGTAGTAGTTGCTCTCAGGCAGGAAGATCGTCCATGAGGCGACATCCGATATCCTCTTGTTATCGCCTGTGGTCACCGCTATCACCCTTCCACCCCTGCTCCTCACCTCCTCGATATTGGAGAGCATCTTCTCGTAGAGCTCGTCATTCGGCACGATGGTGAGCACAGGGACATTATCGTCTATAAGGGCGATGGGGCCGTGTTTCATCTCGCCTGCAGGATAGCCCTCTGCATGGATATAGGATATCTCCTTCAGCTTCAGTGCACCCTCAAGGGCGATGGGATAGTTTATCCCCCTGCCGAGGTAGAGGAAGTCCCTGACCTTATAGAACCTCCTTGCTATCTTCTTGATATAGTCGTTCAGTCCAAGGGCCTTTTCCACCTTCTCTGGCAGTGAGAGGAGCTCGTTGAATAGCTCCACCGCCTCAGCTGCATCCAGCACCCCCCTCGCCCTTGCGAGGGCGATCGATAATATATACAGGGCCACAAGCTGTGAGGTGAACGCCTTTGTCGATGCAACCCCTATCTCAGGGCCTGAATGGGTATAGAAGACCGCATCTGCCTCCCTTGATGATGTACTCCCCACCACATTGCATATGCTCAACACCATTGCACCCTGACGCCTCGCCTCCCTCTGGGCGGCGAGGGTATCCGCCGTCTCACCTGACTGGGTGATAACGATGACAAGGCAATCCTCGGGTATTATGGGCCTCCTGTATCGGAACTCTGAGGCTATATCCACCTCACATGGCACCCGTGCCATACCCTCTATCATATACTTTCCCACAAGTGCAGCATGCCATGATGTGCCACAGGCAACCAGGAATATCTTCTTGAACCCCCTCAGCATCCTGCTGTCGAGTGAGAACTCCTTGAGGTTCACCTCTCCCTTCTCAGGGAAGACCCTACCCCTTATGGTATCGGCGATCGCCCTTGGCTGTTCAAATATCTCCTTGAGCATGAAGTGCCTGTATCCACCCTTCTCAGCCATCCTCGGGCTCCATGTGATCCTCAATGTCTTCTTCTTGAGGGGCCTGCCATCCATATCTGTGAATCTCACCCCTTGACCTGTGACGACCGCTATCTCACCATTGTCAGGGATCACCACATCCCTGGTATGATTCAGAAATGCAGGTATATCCGAGGCGACAAAGAACTCATCCCTGCCAAGCCCTATCACAAGGGGACTGTCCTTCTTCACGGCGATAATCTTATCAGGCTCGGATTCGCTGATAATGGCGAGGGCATAGGCACCCCTTATATGCCTCAGTGCCTCCCTTGTTGCCTCCTCCAGATTGAGACCCTTCTGCAGGCAACTGCTTATAAGGTGACACGCAACCTCTGTGTCTGTCTCTGAACGAAAACGATGCCCCCTCTTTATAAGGGACTCCTTCAGTTCAAGATAGTTCTCGATGATCCCGTTATGCACGACAACCACACCACCTGCCCTGTGTGGATGGGCATTCTCCTCTGTTGGCCTTCCATGTGTTGCCCATCTGGTGTGTCCTATCCCAAGTGGCCCCCTGAGCCTCTGACCCTTTATGGAGGATTCAAGATCCTTGATCTTTCCGGCACACCGCCTCATCTCTATCCTGCCGTTCATGAAGAAGGCTATGCCGGCAGAGTCATAACCCCTGTATTCAAGCCTTTTAAGGGAGCTTATCAGTATGGGAACGGCGTTCCTTCTGCCTATGTAGCCGATTATCCCGCACATGGATTGATCTCCGTCACTGCCTCTTCAGCCTTTTCTTCCTCTTTTCTGCCCATCCCTCTATATTCCTCTGCCTGGCCCTGGTTATCGCAAGGGCCTCGGGCGGGACATCCCTTGTAATCGTTGAACCTGCTGCAACATATGCACCCCTGCCGATACGGACAGGTGCAACAAGCTGTGAGTCACTCCCTATAAATACACCATCGTCTATTACCGTCCTGTGCTTCTTCACACCGTCATAATTACAGGTGATGGTGCCGGCACCAACATTCACATCCCTGCCGATGATGGAATCACCTATATAGCTCAGGTGCTGGGCCTTTGTCCCGTCCCTTATCATGGACTTCTTGACCTCAACAAAGTTGCCTATCTTCACATTCCGTCCTATAATACTCTCGGGCCTCAGGTGTGCAAATGGGCCGATGGTGGCACCATCGGAGATCCTGCTCTCCTCTATAAGGGTATTGTCCTTGATGACCACATTGTCTCCGATAACACTGTCATATATCCTTGTGCCAGGATATATAATGCATCTCTCGCCTATTGATGTCCTCCCCTCAAGATAGGTATTCGGGTAGATGATCGTGTCCATCCCTATCTTGACAGTGGGATGAAGGATCGTTGTCTCGGGGTCGATAAATGTAACCCCTTTCTTCATCCATCCTGATATTATCCGCCTCCTCATTATCTCCGAGACAGCATAGAGCTCCTCCCTTGTGTTGACGCCCATGACCTCTTCATAAGACAGTGGATATGCCCCTATCTTCAGACCATTCCTTGAGATTATCCGCACGATGTCTGTGAGATAATACTCGCCTGAGACCCTGTTCTTTCTGATCCTCTTTAGATAGCCAAGCACATCATGCTCGATGAGATAGACCCCTCCGTTAAGCTCCTTGAACCGCTCCTTCTCTTCTGGGGTTGTATGTTTGTCCTCGATTATGCCCGTGATCCTGCCGTCACCATCCCTCACTATCCTTCCATATCCTGAGAGTGAGTCGTTTGTAAAGGAGACCAGTGAGAGTGCATTCCTGCTGGATCTGTGCATCCTGAAGAACCCCTTGAGCGTGGCAGTGGTTATAAGGGGGCAATCACCATTCAGGACGAGCAGTGTGGTTGCATTAAGTGGGATCGACCTCCTTACGGTCTCAAGGGCATGGGCTGTGCCCAGCAACCTCTTCTGTAAGACAAAATCCACACCTGTGCCAGAAAGGCTCTCCTTCACCGCCTCGGCACCATTGCCCACAACCACTATGATGCTGTCAGGCCTCAAACCCCTTACAGCATCCACAACATAATGGATCATGGGTCTGCCAAGGACATGGTGTAACACCTTTGGGATGGAGGAGGACATCCTTTCTCCTCGACCTGCGGCAAGTATAACAGTGAATAGGCCCATTATTGATGTGGGATCCCTCGTTGGTTATATTATACTATTAGATACCCACAGGGGTTGTCAATTTATCTCGATCGTGTGATCACCTCTATCTCCTTTGAGGGTGGGCCTTCTGTCTCAGTAACTGCGGTCACCCTGTAGAGGTATCTCCTGTCGGGCTTCACATCCCTGTCTATAAACGCAGGCGTGATGGACCTTCCTATGAGCTCGAACTCACCATCAGATGATCGATACACCCTGTAGGCCCTTATCTCCTGGCCAGCAACCTCATCCCACGTAAGCACAACACCCCTGCCGGTATAAACACCTGCAAGACCTGCTGGCGGGCCTGGTGCAGTGCCCTCAACACCCTGCTCGGCAGGCCCTTCAGGCCCTTTTACCACACCCTCTACTGGCCTCTTAATAGGGGACCCTCCTGCACCCATCACGGGGACAGGCTCACCCCTCCTGCCACAGCCGATGAGGCAGAGAAACAGAAGGGATAGGATGGTAAGGGATATAAGAGTCTTGATCATCCTTTTATATCAGATCCTCTTCAACCTTGTCTTGAGCGTCTTTATCCTCTTGAGCACCTCTGCCCTGGATGTCCCGCCCTTTGAAGACCTTGAATTGACAGAGCCCTCTGCAGAGAGGAGATGGAACACATCCTCATCGAACAGCCCCGAGAATCTCCTCAGCTCTCTAATACCTAAATCAGGTAGCGACCTGCCCCTGTCTATACAGTATCTTACAACCCTGCCCACCAGCCTGTGTGCATCCCTGAACGGCATACCCTTTCTGACCAGATACTCAGCGAGGTCTGTAGCGGTTGAGAACCCATCCTCTGCCGCTCTCCTCATGGCCTCCTTCTTAAACCTGACCGCTGGCATCACCTCATTAAGGACCGAGAGGCACGACCTTATGGTATCAACGGCATCAAACAGTGGCTCCTTATCCTCCTGCATGTCCCTGTTATAGGCCAGAGGTAGTGCCTTCATCATGCTCAGGAGCGTCATAAGTGAACCAAAGACCCTGCCTGCCTTGCCCCTTATCAACTCAAACACATCGGGGTTCTTCTTCTGTGGCATTATGCTTGAACCTGTTGAGAATGCATCAGGCAACTCAATAAAGCCAAACTCTGCACTGTTCCACAGGATAAACTCCTCTGAAAGCCTTGACAGGTGGACCATCAGTACTGAGGAGGCCGAGAGGAACTCGATCACAAAGTCCCTGTCAGAGACCGCGTCTATACTGTTTTCAGAGACAGCAGAGAAACCCAGCAGTTCTGCCACATACCCCCTGTCAACAGGAAGCGATGTGCCTGCAAGTGCAGCAGAGCCAAGGGGCAATACATTCACCCTTTTAAGGCAATCACCGAGCCTCTCCACATCCCTCTCAAACATCTCGTAATAGGCGAGCAGGTGATGGGAGAGCAATACAGGCTGTGCCCTCTGCAGGTGCGTATACCCTGGCATGATGGTATCAATATTCTCCTCAGCCATATGGACGATAACCCTTTGCAGTGACCTGAGCAGTCTGACTATCCCCTTAATCTCATCCCTCAGGTAGAGTCTCAGGTCAAGGGCTATCTGATCATTCCTGCTCCGTGCGGTATGCAGCATCCCGCCGATCGGGCCGACCTTCCTGATAAGTGCATGTTCGATATTCATATGCACATCCTCAAGACCCTCAAGGAACCGGAACTTACCAGCCTCGATCTCCTCCTTTATCTCCTCCAGCGCCTTTATTATAAGGGTTGCATCCCTTTGAGGGATTATCCCCTGTCTTCCGAGCATCTTTGCATGGGCAATACTGCCCTCTATATCGTATCTCCAGAGGCGTGCATCAAATGAGACAGAGGAGGTGAATCCTTCAACGGCCTTTGAGGTCTTGCCCTTAAACCTTCCTGCCCATGGCTTCTTCATGGAGTAAGCATAAAATAACTTTAAAATGTAGTCAACCCTCGATCATCGCTCAGGCATATATGATATAATACGGTGCAGAGGATAAATATCATGTATTTTCTTCCGATATCACTTACCATATTCCTGCTCTTCCTCCTCCTGATACCATTCCTCATATTCATGCTTCCTGCCGTTGCCTTTGCAAAATTGGGGTTGAGTCCCTTTGCAGGCTTCCTCTTCTTCTTCCTCTGCCTCTGGGGGAGCATGATAAACATCCCTGTATACAGAAAAGAGCTTGATTATTATTATGACGAGGATGAAAGGGTTATAGAGGTCTTCAACAGGTTCTTCGGTATAAGGATACCACCCGTGCATGAGAAGGTCATAGCCCTCAATCTTGGAGGGGCGATACTACCTGGGTTACTATCAATATATCTCTTTACAAAGGTGAACCCTGCACCTGTGATAATGGCAACGATCATAACGACCACCTTCTCCTATTTCCTGAGCAAACCTGTAAGGGGCGTTGGCATAGTCATCCCCGCATTTATACCACCCATAATCGCTGCCACGGCTGCATTGATACTGGCGGACAGGGCGAATGCCCCTGCTGTCGCATATATCTCAGGTGTGATGGGCACCCTCATCGGGGCAGACCTGCTGAGGATCAACCAGGTAAAGAGGGTGGGTTTATCATTCCTCAGCATCGGAGGTGCCGGTGTCTTTGATGGCATATTCATAGTGGGTATCATCTCTGTCCTGCTTGCATAGAAACGGGTTTAAATATTTAAGGATTAGAAGATGATAATCCCTTTACCCATCACGCATCACGATATTTTATAAGGAGGTGTATCATGAAGGAGCTTGACAGACACGAGGCATTTGAGCTTGCCTCACCCTTCCCCTATGTCCTCGCTGTTACACTGGATAAAAGGGATAGACCGAACATCATAGGCCTTTCGTGGTGGATGTTTACATCGTGGAACCCCCTGATGATAGCCATATCCGTGGGGCATAAGAGATACTCCCATGAATGTCTTGAACACCATAAGGAATTCGTCCTCTGTTTCCCATCAGAGGGGCAGGAGAAGGATGCATGGTTCTGCGGGACGAAATCTGGCAGGGATGTGGACAAGTTTCAGAGGACCTCTTTTAGACCCGTGAATTCAAAGGTTGTGAAACCACCGATTATCGATGGTGTGACCGTTGCATATGAATGCAAGATTGTGAATCAGGTCGATACAGGAGACCATACGATCTATATCGCTGATGTGGTCGCCATCCACGGAAACCCTGACAGGGCAAGACACCTCTACTCCATACACTACCGCAAACTCCTGAGCATAGACTGTAAGGGGAACATAAACCTCGATCTGGAATATTGATGTCCGTTACTGGTTCAAGAGTCGTTCAAAGGGGACTTCGATAACAAGGACTCTTCATGCACACCAGCAGCCCTACTGGGATGAAAACGGCCGGGCCTTAAAACCACCTTTGAATGATTGGTGTAAGGCCTGCCCCTTATGTGGTGGACAGACAGCGTAGCGGTTGAGGAGATTGAAGGCTTAAGAGTGGACCATGATATAATGGACTGGTGAGGAGGGGTGCGGAGAAATGGCTCAAGCAGGCAGAGGCTGACTTAAAGGCCGCAGAGGACAGCCTTGAAGATGGACATATGAATGGAGCTGTTTCCAGTCCCAGCAGGCCGCTGAAAAGGCCCTTAAGGCCTTTCTTTACGAAAAGGGATATACTTCAATAATGACTCATTCACTGAAAGAGATGAATTTGCTCGCCTGGCAACTGAGGCCAGGAGACTGGAGAGGTGTATCTTTACGGCTCCTTTGCAAAGGGGGAGATTCATGAAGGCAGTGATATAGATCTTATAATAGTGGGTGATTTTAAGGGGTTCTTTTTTGAAAGGATAGGCAAGGTCCTTGACCTTACTGAATTACCAGTAGAGCCGCTGGTATATACCGTAGGAGAATTTAACCATCTGAGGGATTCTGGAAACCCCTTTATTACCGAGGTGCTTAAGACGGCAAAAAGACTTCTTTAGAGATGTTGTTCCCACCAACCCTGTGCCTGGTTTGATGAATTTGAAGGGATAAATCTCGTTAAAAACCTTGATAGAGTTAATCCCAGAAACAGCAGATAGCACTAATAATGCTAATCAGATCGATCAGGAGCATTAAAAGTGCAGAGATATAGATTTACAAGGCAATTTGAAAAATCCTTTGCAAAACTCCCCGAAGAGGCAGTAGCACTCTTTGAAAGAAAACTGCCATTATTTTTAGAGAATATACACCATCCTTCCTTTAGAACAAAAGAGATCGAAGGATTCAAAAATCCATATATCCGGGATTTGATATCTTAAATTCAAGATAATCCCCGGACGAGAGATTTAACCTCTCCATAATCTCCTTTGGTATCCTGACCTGTCCTGTTGGGCTTATCTTTACAATTGTCTTTATGTATTAAACCTCCTGCTCCCTCAGCTCCTCATTCGCCCTCCGCATAAAGGCAGGTATCTCAAGGACATTCTCGTCATCTATCATATCCTTTGAGAGTATCCTGTTTGAACCCTTCAGGGTGTTGACCTCCCTTGACGGTCTCCACTTCTCATACGACGGCATCACAGGCCTTGGCTTGTCCTCAAAGCCAGTGGCTATGACCGTAACAACGACCTCTTCATCAAGGTCGTTATCAATGACAGAACCAAAGATTATCTCTGCATCTTCATGCGCACAGTCCCTTATCAGGGTGGCTGCATCATTGATCTCATGATAGGAGAGGGAGGGACCTCCAGTGATGTTGATCAGCACGCCCTTTGCACCATCAATGGAGGTCTCCTCCAGCAGGGGGCTATTGATTGCCATCCTCGCGGCATCCACTGCCCTGTTGCCACCCCTCGCGGTGCCTGTTCCCATGAGTGCCCTTCCGCTTCCCTTGAGGATGGTCCTTATGTCTGCGAAATCATGATTTATAAGGCCTGGCACGAGTATCAGATCGGTGATCCCTTTTACCGCCTGCTTCAGGACATCATTGGCAAGGTTTAATGCCTGAATCCAAGGGGTGCTCCTGTCCGTGATATTGAGGAGCCTGTTGTTATGAACGATTATTATTGCATCAACATGCTTCTTCAACTCCTTTATCCCCTGTTCTGCATTCCTTGCCCTCTTGCTCCCCTCAAATAGGAATGGGCGCGTAACAACCGCGGTCGTGAGGATGTCATGTTCCCTTGCTATCTCTGCAACCACTGGGGCCGCACCTGTGCCTGTGCCACCACCCATGCCTGCCGTTATGAAGACCATATCGGCGCCTGTTATGGCATCTTCGATGAGGTCCCTGTCATCGATGGCAGCCTGCCTGCCGATCTCTGGGTCTGCACCTGCACCAAGCCCCTTTGTCAACGCACTGCCTATCTGCACCTTCTGGTGTGCAAGGGAGGATTCAAGGGCCTGGGCATCTGTGTTGATGACAACAAACTCCACACCCTCCAGGCTCGACACTATCATGCTGTTTACAGCGTTCCCACCTCCTCCACCAACTCCTACCACCTTGATCCTTGCACCCCTGTCCCTTATCTCTTCCATGTCAAAGATGTTCATATCATACCTCCTTCTTTATTAAGATTGGATCTTTTAAAAATTCAAAACCGACAGATTCCTCAGGCACCAAGCAGCCCCCCTGTCCATTCCCTGAGCCTTGATATCACGCCCCTCAGGAAACCACCATTGCCACCCTGGGTCACCTTCAGCATCTCCCTGGCACCATAAAGGACGAGACCTATACTGCTTGTAAAGGCAGGGCTGTCCAATGGCCCTGGTATATCCCTGCCAGCAATCAAGGAGCCCGTCCTTACAGGAAGTTCCAGCATATTCTCTGCCATTATATCCATACCCCCAAGGAGGGCACCCCCACCGGTCAGCACCACACCGGATGCGAGCATCCCATAATACCCGCTCTTATTCAGGTCGTCCATCACAAGGCCCATGAGCTCCTCAGCCCTTGGCTGTATAATCTCTATCAGGTGTCTCCTTGGCAGCATCCTCAGGTGCCTGCTGTCTGCATAACCAACCTCTATCTCCTCTGACTCACCAACCAACGAAAGCATCGATGTGCCGTATCTCTTCTTTATCTCCTCGGCATCCTTTGTTGTGGTCCTCAGCCCTATGGCTATGTCATTGGTGAAGTTGGTGCCACCCACGGGAAGGATGGATGTATGGCACAGGTTACCCTCAAAGAAGACGGCTATGTCTGTCGTCCCGCCACCTATATCAACCAATGCAACCCCCATCTCCTTCTCATCCTCATCAAGCACCACCATGGCCGTTGCAATGGGTTCAAATACCACCTCGATGACCTCAACCCCTGCCTTCTCGCATGCCTTCTTAAGGTTATGCACGCTCATGGCGTCTGCCGTGATTATCCTCACGCCTGTCTCGAGCCTCACCCCCTCCATCCCCCGCGGATCATGGATGCCGTTCTGACCGTTTATAGTAAAGCCTGTTGGCACAACATGGAGTATGCTCCTGTCAAAGGGGATGGCGACCGCCCTTGCAGAATTGATCACCCTGTCAACATCATCCTGGGTGACCTCTGCGCCGCTGATCGCTATGACACCATGACTGTTTATATAATCTATATGCCTGCCCTTCAGCCCTGCATAGACGGCCTTTATCTCAACACCCGAGCTATCCTCTGCCTGTCTGATCGCATCCCTGATAGAGCCGATCACCTCCTCCATATTCACAACGACACCCTTCCTTGTGCCCCTTGAAGGCACAAGACCGAAGCCTATGATATCGATACCGATATCACCGCTCTGGATCATGTATGTCCTGGTATCACCATCCCCTGTGTGATGTGCCTCTGCCACGACCACACAAGTCCTTGTGGTCCCCACATCAAGACTGACTATTAACTCTCCCCTCTTCCTCATACTCATTTCTTTGCGATATTCAGTGGCTTCACCACCACATCCTTGAACCTGAGGTCAACATACTGGATCTCCATGCCCATGCGCCTCAGCTCTGGCTCAAGCTCCATCCACCTCCGGAGCTTCTTCCTGTAGCCTCCGTACCCTATCTTTATCGCCTCACCGTCAACCTTCAAGAACAGGCCATAGGGCTCAAGACCTATCTCCACGGAGTTGCTCCTGTCAAGGAGTCCACTCTCATCAAGGGCATCGATCAGCCTCAATGACTCCTTAAACCCCTTATGGTTACGTTCAGGGTCTATATTAATGACAGGCAGAAACCTGTTGACATCATCCCTTATCTCCTGCAGGATATTCCCCTCGTCATCTATGAGGAAGAGCCTGCCATGGAGGCTCAACAGTGCCTCTGGCCTTGCCTCCTCAATCCTTATCATGAGGGTATAGGGGAACCGTTTCTTGAGGGAGACCCTCTTTATCCATGGGTTCTGCCTGAGCCTCCTGTCAACCTCATCCAGGTGGAGCTTGAGGAGGTTCATCCCATCATACAGGCCCGCACCTTTAAGGACCTCCTGCCTGTCAAGATAATGATTGCCCGTCACCTCTATCTGTCTGAGTGTCATCAGGCCTGCAGAGACCCTGAATATGAACATCCCTAACAATACGACTCCAGCGATGGAGACAAGGATGATCCCGTATCTCAGGAACCTTATCACCCTCTCGCTGCCCCTATAAGCTGCCTTTTTCTTCTTAGCCCTTGAGCGCAAGCCTGATCATCTCCTCTATAAGGTCATTAAAACTCATGCCCGCAGAGTTTGCTATCTTCGGGAGGAGGCTGGTCGTGGTCATCCCAGGAATCGTGTTCACCTCAAGCACATAGGGTGTCCCCCCATCATCTATCCGCAGGTCGACCCTGCTCGCCCCTGAACAGCCGATGGCCCTGTGGGCACTGAGTGCAACCTCCTTGGCCCTCTCGTATACACCTGCATCCAGCTCAGGAGGAAGTATGTATTCAGTAAGGCCTGATGTGTATTTGGCCTCGTAATTGTAGAACTCAAGGGATGGCCTCACCTCAACACCACCAAGCACCCTGTCGCCAAGTATCCCTATATGGATCTCCTTCCCTTCAATAAACCTCTCTATAAGCACCCTGTCACTGTATGAGAATGCCTTATCAAGTGCAGGCCTGAGGGACTCTATATTCCTTACGATATTGACTCCTATGCTTGAGCCTTCTGTTGCCGGCTTTACAACCCATGGCAGTGGAAAGCCCGCGGTCTCCTGTGTGACACCATTTTTGTCTTTCTTATAAATGGTCACAAACTCTGCCACAGGCAGGCCATGATACCTGAAGAGCTTCTTTGAGACCTCCTTGTCCATCGCAATAGCAGAGGCCAGTATGCCCGAGCCTGTGTAAGGGATGCCAAGCACCTCAAGCAGGCCCTGTATAGCGCCATTCTCACCCATGCCACCATGGAGTGCCAGGAAGGCAAACCTCACCTTCTCCTTCTTGAGGACATTCACCACATCCCTGCCAACGTCTATGAGTGAGCAGTTATAACCCAGTTCCTGGAGTGCCTGATATATGGCGAGACCGCTCCTTATCGATACATCCCTCTCGGCAGAGAGGCCTCCCATCAGTACCCCTATCTTCTTTGTTGTAACAGGTCTCTTTGTCATCCTATATCTCTCCTATGATCCTTATTTCAGGCTCAAGCACAACTCCGCTGAGCCTCCTCACCCTCTCCCTGACCTGTGCCATGAGTCTTATAAAATCCCTGCATGTGCCATTCCCCCTGTTTATGAAGTAGTTTGCATGCATCCTGCTGACCTCTATATCACCAACCCTCATCCCCTTACACCCTGCCTCATCAATGAGCCTGCCTGCCGTGTCTCCCTCAGGGTTTTTAAAGACACAGCCTGCAGATGGCTCAGAGAGCGGTTGTGTCATCGCCTTCTTGTGGAGAAACTCCTTTATCCGCATCTTGACTGCCTCAGGGTCATCCCTCCTGAGGACGATGCTGGCGCTGAGTATTATGTGGTCATCAGGGAGGTTCGAGCTCCTGTATGAGAAGTCCATCTCCTGGATGTTAAAGACCCTTATCCTCCCCTCGCCATCCATGGTCACGACCGAGGAGATCACGTCCTTGATCTCCGTCCCGAACGAACCTGCATTGCAGCATACCGCACCACCGAATGTCCCAGGGATACCTGCCAGCGGTTCAATACCTGAATAACCATACCTCCTTGTATAATTTATAAGGCTTCCAAGGGGGATGCCTGCCTCAACAGACAGCATGACCTCTCCGTTGCCTGTATCCTTGAGCAGCTCCACATTCCTGAAGGACCTCAATGATATAGCCATACCCCTTATTCCCCTGTCACCAACAAGGAGGTTGCTGCCACCACCGAGGACAAAGCTCTGTATGTGTTCCCTCTTTGTAAGGAGAAGGAGCTCCTTCAGTGCTACCACGCTCTCAGGGAAGACCATCACGTCGACCGGTCCCCCGATCTTCAGGGTCGTATGCAGCGACATGAACTCGCCAAACCTCACCTCTCCCTTAAATACATCCTTGATCTTCCTCTTCAGGTCTTCCATCTCCAGCTCTATATTTATCGTCTTCATCCCTTCAGCCTTATAAACTCCTCCCCTATCTTCCATACATCCCCTGCACCAAGGGTGAGGAGGACATCTCCACTATGGAGGTCGCTCATAAGATAATCAATGATATCCTCCCTCCTCCTTATATACTCGACGTCCTTTCCGGTCTCCTTTATCCCCCTGTATAAGAGGCCCGAGTCTATGCCATTTATCGGCCTCTCCCCTGCAGGATATATATCCATCAGTATCACCTTGTCTGCGTCCACAAAGGCATCATAAAATTCACCCAGCAGGTCCCTCGTCCTTGTGTATCTATGGGGCTGAAACAGGACAACCAGCCTGCCCCTGCTGATCCCCGATGCACCCTCTGCCCCCTTCCCATTGCCTGCTATTTGAGATATCGCCTCCCTTGCTGCCCTCAGTGTGGCCCTTATCTCTGTGGGGTGATGGCCATAGTCGTCAATCACCCGTATCCCATCAACCACGCCCTTTGTCTCAAACCTCCTCTGGACCCCACTGAAGTCCCTGAGCGACTTCCTGACCCTCTCCATATCAATACCCAGCTCCCTTGCGACCGCGATGGAGGCAAGACAGTTCTGGACATTGTGTTCGCCTATAAGAGGGACCTCAAAGCGCCCGAGGTGTTCTCCATTAAGGAAGGCATCGAAGCGTGTCCTCATCCCTTCCCTCACGATACCCCTTGCAACAAGATCCAGCCCTTCGGTAAGCCCATAGGTTATGTGCCTCCTCCTGACATCAGGGATGAGGCCCTGTACGTGCCTGTCATCACCACATAATATGGAGAGGCCATAAAAGGGCACCTTGTTTATGAATGCGAGGAATGCCGATTTTAATTCACCCATGTCCTTGAAGAAGTCCATGTGTTCACGGTCTATACTGGTAACCACCGAGATCGTGGGTGTAAGCCTCAGGAACGAGCCATCACTCTCGTCAGCCTCTGCAACAAGGAATTCACCCTGCCCAAGCTTTGCACTGCTGCCGGTGCCCCTCAGCCTGCCTCCGATAATGACGGTTGGGTCAAGACCACCATCTGCAAGGATGCCAGCGATAAGGGATGTTGTGGTCGTCTTGCCGTGTGAGCCTGCAACGAGTATCCCGTATTTAAGCCTTCCAAGTTCTGCGAGCATCTCCGCCCTTGGTATCACAGGGATCGCCCTCTTCTTCGCCTCCAAAACCTCTACATTCTCAGACGGGATGGCTGAAGAGACGACCACCACATGGGCATCCCTGATATTGTCAGCACTATGCCCTATGGTTATCTCAATCCCCAGGTCCCTGAGCCTCATGGTGGTCTCTGTCTCCTTTATGTCAGAGCCTGTAACAACATAGCCCATATTCTTGAGGACCTCCGCAATCCCGCTCATGCCTGAACCACCGATGCCCACCAGGTGTATCCTTTCAAACTTCTTATACATAAACCAACCACCAAAAGCTAAGGCGTCAAGCCTGTATACTGTATCCTGAACCTTGAATCTATTATCCCCATCATGACATCTATCACCTTCTTTGTTGCGTCATGCCCACCCAGTGACCTGCTCACCCTCTCCATCTCCTCAAGCACATCAGGGTCCTCGAGTATATATCTTATATGCTCTGAGAGTGTCTTCCCATTGAGCTCGTCATCCAGTATCATCTGGGCTGCGCCCATCTCACAGAGCTTCTTTGCATTTGAGACCTGATGATCAGAGGCCGCAAAGGGATAGGGTATGAGTATCGCAGGCTTGCCACAGGCGGTAAGCTCTGCGAGTGTTGTTGCCCCTGCCCTTGATACAACAAGGTCTGCCACCGCATATGCATCGGCCATCTCATGGATGAAGGGGATGATGGTCCCCTTGAAGCCATAACGATGATACATCTGCCTGACTGCCTCAAGATCACGTTCGCCTGTCTGATGGAGAAACTGTATCTTATCTTTATAGTCCCTCAGATATGTGAGGGACTCAACTACCGCTGTGTTGATCTGGCTTGCACCCCTGCTACCACCAAATACAAATATGGTGAAGTATCTACTGTCAAGGTTGAATACCCTGTATCCCCTCTGCCTGTCTCCGTGTCTTATCTCCTCACGCACTGGATTGCCGGTGAGATGGGTCTTGTGTGCAGGAAAGAACGACATGCTCTCGTGATATGTCACGGCTATCGCCTTCACGAATCTGCCCAGTATCTTGTTTGTGGTGCCGGGGATGCTGTTCTGCTCGTGTATCATCGTGGGTATCCTCTTCAGGAAGGCGCTCAGCAGGATCGCACCTGAACTGTAGCCACCAAGGCCAAGGACGACATCAGGCCTTATCTGCCTGAGTATGCTGAATGAGTCCACAAAGGACAACGGTATCTTCAGCAAAGACCTCAGCTTCCTCAATATGCCGTATCCAACCATCCCCTCTGCCCTTATAAACCTCAATTCAAAGCCCTCTCTCGGGACAACCTTTGCCTCGATCCCCTCTGCCGTGCCCACAAACACGATCCGTGCATCAGGGATGAGCTCCTTCAGTCTCCTCGCAATGGCTATTCCAGGGTAGACATGCCCTCCTGTACCTCCACCTGCTATTATGATATTCATCACAGTCTCTTATGCCCTATAACCAACGCCCTCCTCTTGTTGTGCTCGGAGATATTTATCAATATCCCCACCGCTATCATATTGACAAGCAGTGAAGAGCCACCGTAACTTATAAATGGCAATGGTAACCCCTTTGTCGGCATGAGCCCTGTTGCCACCGCGATATTTATGATCGCCTGAACCCCGATCATCATGGTCAATCCCATTGAGAGATAGTAGCTGAAGTGATCCTCTGTGCCCCCTGCTATATGCATGCCCTTTGCGATCAGCCATACAAACAGGCCGATAACGATGATCGCCCCAACCAGTCCCATCTCCTCGCCAACAAGGGAGAAGATGAAGTCTGTATGGGCCTCTGGAAGGAAGAAGAGCTTCTGCCTGCTGTTGCCTATGCCTGTGCCGAATATGCTACCCCTTCCAAAGGCTATGAATGACTGGACAAGCTGGAACCCGCTACCAAAGGGATCGGCCCATGGGTCTAAGAAGGCCATGACCCTCTTCCACCTGTATGGTGAGGAGACTATGAGTATGTATACGGCTGGAAGGGCCGCCAGGACCATCGAGATGAGATACCTCAGCCTTGTGCCACCAAGGTAAAGGAGCGCTATGGTGAGTAGCCCTATATTCATGACACCACCAAAGTCAGGTTGCAGGAGTATGACCAGCTGGAAGAGGACCATCACCCCTGCAGGTATCAATATCCCGTATCTGAGCTCCTTCATCCTGTAGATGTTCCCTGACATATAGCCTGCAAGGAATATCACCATCGATATCTTCGCAAGCTCTGAGGGCTGGAAGGTGGTTGGCCATAGCCTTATCCACCTCCTCGCACCATTAACAGACAGCCCGACATGGGGGACAAAGACAAGGAGGAGCAGAAGCAGGGAGAAGCAGAGGAGGGGTATCCCGAGACCCCTGAGCCTCTGATGATCAACCCTTGAGACCCCGAACATGGCCGAGACCCCGATAAGGACCGTGAAGAGATGGTTCAACAGGTAATGGAAGCTATTCCCATACTGTCTTGTTGACAACACGGCTGTTGAACTATACACCATCAGGAGCCCGATCCCTGTCAGGAGAAACACCGGAATTATGATGCCCCTTGTCCCCTTAAGAGTCATACCTCAACCCCTTTACGGCCTCCTTAAACCTCCTGCCCCTTTCTTCAAAGTCCCTGAACATATCAAAGCTCGCACAGCCTGGCGAGAGGAGGACGGTGTCCCCTGCCGACGCCATTGAGAAAGCGAGGTTAACGGCCTCATCCATATCATCAACCATGAATGTATCAACCACATCACCAAGCACCCCTTTAATCTTCTCCCTTGCCTGCCCAAGGAGTATCAGTGTCCTCACCCTATCCCTCACGACATCCTTGAGCACAGAGAAGTCCTCGCCCTTGTCCATACCACCCATTATAAGGATGACCCTGTCAAGCCCCTCGAGTGACTTCCTCACCGCGCCTGTGTTTGTGCCCTTTGAATCATTTATGAACCTCACGCCACCAATCTCACCGACATACTCCAGCCTGTGCTCAAGCCCCCTGAACCTCCCAAGCACCCTCCTTATCACATCCACAGGCACACCACATAGGAGTGCTATCAGGGATGCTGCCATGGCGTTCTCAAGGTTATGCACACCCCTGATCCCTATTTCCTCTTCTTTTATAAGGTGGAAGGGAGGGGGAAGGAAGGAGGGGAGACTGGCATAGATCACGCCGTCTCTAAAATGCATCCCTTCCACCTCTTTCTTGAGACTGAAACAAAGGAGCCCTGGCCTGTCAACCCTTGCCTTCAGCCTCTTATCTATGAGCCCCTCTATCACCACATCGTCTGCATTGACTATGAGATAATCACCCTCCTGCTGGTTCTCGAATATCCTTGCCTTTGCATTTATGTATTCATCCATATCCTCATATCTGTCAAGGTGATCAGGCGTTATATTAAGGATCGCTGATATATAAGGCCTGAACGTGCTTATGGACTCAAGCTGGAAGCTTGATACCTCAGCCACTATAAATTCGATACCCGAGATTTGAGATTCGAGATCTAAGATCATCTCGCTCAGTGCGTTGCCGATGTTACCCCCGAAGAGGCTCTTCAGCCCTGCCTCCCTGAGCATCAGGTGCACAAGGGTCGTGGTGGTGGACTTCCCATTCGTCCCTGTAACTGCTATGAACCTCTGCCGTCCATCACCCATACCCTTTATCACCTGATATGCAAGCTCAAGCTCCCCTATCACAGGCACACCCCTGATCATCGCACTCAATATCTGGGGCATGTCCATGGGCACACCAGGACTCACCACGATCATATCAGATTCATAGAACAGATGATCGGGATGCTCACCTGTTATGACCTCGATGGAATCGTCGAGCCTCTCTATATAACCTGAGAGGGCCTCACGGCTGTCCCTGTCGTTCACCGTGACCCTCGCACCCAGGCCATGAAGGAGATTCGCAGCACCAAGGCCGCTCCTCTTAAGGCCCACCACAAGCACCCTCTTGTCTTTGAATGTGTTTATACCCTCCATCTAAGTGATCGTTCATTATCCAAGATTCCTGTCCGGGCATTCATATACCCTCACCTTATCTTCAATGTTGTCAGGCTTAACAGTGCCAGTATGATACCCACTATCCAGAACCTCACTATCACCTTAGGCTCTGGCCACCCCTTCTCCTCAAAGTGGTGATGAAGGGGTGCCATCTTAAAGACCCTCCTCCCTGTAAGTTTGAATGAGACGACCTGGATGATCACCGAGAAGGTCTCTATGACAAATATCCCGCCAACAACGGCAAGGACAAGCTCATGCTTTGTTATCACGGCCAGTGTGCCCAGCGCACCACCGAGGCCGAGTGAACCAACATCCCCCATAAACACCTCTGCAGGATAGCTGTTATACCACAGGAACCCAAGGGCTGCTCCGAACATGGCACCACAGAAGACCGTAAGCTCACCTGTGCCAGGGAGATAGAGGACATGGAGATAACGGGCAAAGCCTGAATGGCCTGATATATACACAAGGGCACCATTGGCAAGGGTTGCGATACCCACAAGCCCTATGGCAAGTCCGTCTATACCATCTGTGAGGTTAACGGCATTGGATGCGCCAACTATAACGAGTATGGCGAAGGGTATATAGAACCATCCCATGTTTATCAGCCATTTCTTGAAGAACGGGATGCTCAGCATGGAGGGATAGGGGTCGGCAGGGTTATGATAGAAGATAAGGCCGATGATGAGTGCAAGGATGATCTGGAGTCCAAACTTATACCTTGCCCTCAGGCCCTTCGGGCTCCTTCTCATCGTCTTCAGGTAGTCATCGGCCAGGCCGATGAGGCCAAAGCCCATTATGGCTGCAAGCATAACAAGTATGTATCTGTTGGCGAGGTCACCCCACAGTATCACACTCACGACTACAGAGAGGATGATCATGACCCCTCCCATGGTGGGTGTGCCCTCCTTGTTAAAGTGGCTCTTTGGGCCATCATCCCTCACATACTGCGTAAAACTCATCCTCCTCAGCATCTCTATCACCCTTGGTGCGATTATAAAGGTGATGGCCATCGCCGTCATGGCGGCAAGGGCCGTCCTGAAGGTTATATACCTGAAGACATTAAATGGAAAGAATATCTCATGCAGCGGATAGAGTAACTTATACAGCATCCCTTATCACCCCTAAGAGCCTCTCCATGCCCATGATGCGTGAACCCTTCAGGAGGATGATGTCATCAGGCCTGATTATATGTCTGAGATGTGCCCCTGCCTCATCCACATCCCTGAAGCTATGGACCCTGACACCGCTGTTTGTTGAGGCCTCCTGTGCGGCATGGGCCATCATCTCACCAATCGCTATGAACTCATCAATCCCGATATCGCCTATCATCCTTCCAATATCCCTGTGGGCATCCTCTGCGAGATCACCCAGTTCATGCATGTCCCCGAGTATCGCCACCGCCCTCCTGTCCCCCTTCATCTCCACAAGCCCATTCAATGCCTCACGCATGGAGACCGGATTGGCATTATAGGAATCGTTTATGATCGTCAGACTCCCTTCTGTTATCACATCAAACCTCATGGGGAACGCATGATAGGACTGAAGGCCTTCCCTCACCTCTGCCATCTTCATACCGAGGCAGAGGCCAACAGCAGAGGCAGCAAGGGCATTGTAGATATTGAACACACCATGAAGCGGCAGATCCACATCCACCCCCTCACCCCTCCATCTCAGCCTGAACCTGCTCCCCCTGTCGGTCCTCACTATATCCCCTGCCATGACATCACCCTCATTCTTTATGGAGAATGTCACCATCATGCCTTTAAAGCCCCTCACCCCATCCATCAGGAGGTCATCATCGGCATTAACGATCAGGCCCCTGAGCCCCTCCATTATCTCCAGTTTTGCATCCCTTATCGCCTCGATGCTCCCGAGCATGCCTATATGGGCAGGGCCTATATTTGTCACGACTCCATACTCTGGCATCCCTATCTCACATAACCGCCTTATCTCACCCTTTGCGTTCATCCCCATCTCAAGCACGACCACCTCGACCTCGGGAGAGAGCCTGAGTATACTCAATGGCAGGCCGATGTGATTATTCAGATTACCCTCGTTCCTCTCACACACGAACCTCTTTGACAGGATCGTATAGGCCATCTCCTTTGTGGTCGTCTTGCCATTGCTGCCTGTTATTGCAACCACCCTTGCCCTGAGCCTCTTTCTATAGAAATGTGCAAGATCCTGTAATGCCCTGAGTGTATCCCTGACCTTTATCACTACCCTGCCTTCAGGCAGCACATCAGGCTCCTCCTCAACCACCGCACCCCCGCCCTTTTTAAGGGCCTCTGTAACAAACCGGTGGCCATCGAACCTCTCACCCCTCAATGCAAAGAACAGTTCCCCCTCGGATATGGTCCGAGAGTCTATGGAGACACCTGTAAACCCTGTCTCATCACCGCATAACAACTCACCACAGGTGGCCTCAAGTATCTCCTCGAGACTCAGACCCTTCATCTCCCTCCGATCCTCTCCTTGAGGGCCTCCCTCAAGACCTCTCGGTCGTCGAAATGGACCCTCGTCCCCTTTATCTCCTGGTAGTCTTCGTGCCCCTTGCCTGCAATCAACAGTGTATCACCCTTCTTGGCCATTGAGACCGCCTTTTTTATGGCCTCTGCCCTGTCAGGCTCTACAATGTGGTTGTCCCCTCCCATGCCTTCCATGATATCCCTGATGATATCCATGGGCTCCTCATCCCTGGGGTTGTCAGATGTCACGATCACCATATCGCTAAGCTCAGAGGCCACAGCACCCATCAACGGCCTCTTTGTCCTGTCCCTGTTGCCACCACAGCCAAAGACGGTGATCACCCTTCCTCCTGTTGTGAGGCGCCTCGCCTCCTGCAGGAGGTTCCTCAGGGCATCCTCTGTATGGGCATAGTCAACGACGCAGAGGAAATCCTGTCCCTCATCGATCACCTCAAAACGGCCCGGCACAGGCACTGTATTGTTTATACCACTCTGGATGGCCTCTTTATTTATACCGAGTGCATGGGCAATCGCAGCAGATATGAGTATGTTATAGACATTGAACATCCCGTAGAGCGGACTTTCAACCTCGAAGACGCCGTCAGGCGTATGCAGATCAAACCTGAGTCCACCACCATTGCCCCTTATATTAATGGCCCTCACCATCGCACCCTCCTGGAGCCCGCAGGTTATCACATCGCAATCCAGCCTCCCATAGAGGCCCCTTATCCTCGGGTCATCATAATTCAACACCGCAAGGCCATCCCTCCTCAGGTAGTCAAAGAGCCTCGTCTTGGCATTGAAATACTCATCCATATCCCCGTGAAAATCGAGATGGTCCTGAGAAAAACTGGTGAATGCAGCCACCTTGAATGAACAGCACTCAACCCTCTCAAGCGCAAGCGCATGAGAGGAGACCTCAAGGATGGAGCACTCTACACCGCTATTGACCATCTCCCGCAGATACCTCTGTAGATCAAGGGACTCAGGGGTGGTGTGTAGGGCCTTGATGGTCCTGTCACCGATTATGTAATTTATCGTCCCTATAAGGCCAACCTTCCTGCCCCATCTCTCAATGATACTCTTGGTTATATAACTCGTGGTGGTCTTGCCGTTTGTCCCCGTGATGCCTATAAGGTCCAGTTCCCGGGACGGCTCACCATAGAATGCCGCTGACAGATAGGCGAGGGCCTTCCTGCTATGAGTGGTAACAATATGAGCGATCCTCTCATGACCGGCAAGACCTGTTAAGAATCCCTTTTCTACCGCATCCTCTGTAAGCACAGCGGTAGCCCCCCTGCTTATCGCATCGTTTATATAATTGTGACCGTCTCTTGAAAAACCCCTGATCGATACAAATAGATATCCATCCCTGACAACCCTTGAGTCATATGCAATCCCCCTTATCTCTACATCAGCCGTCCCGCTCCTCAGATGTATCTCTATATCGAGCCCCTCTAACAGCTCCCTCAGGGTCATCTACTGACAAGGAGTATATGGTTCTCATTCCTCTCCATGGGTACCTCAAGGTATGTAAGTGTATGCTCAACGATCCTCCTGAATACAGGTGCAGCAACGACCCCACCATACCTTGCACCCTTAGGCTCATATATAACCACTATAAGGGCTATCACAGGATCGTCTGCCGGGACAAAACCCACAAACGAGCTTGCATATCTATCCCTTGAGTAACGGCCTGTCTCAGGGTCCACCATCTGTGCGGTGCCGGTCTTGCCTGCCACAAGGTTCCCCTTGATATAGGCCCTCCTGCCTGTGCCACCTTCCTCCACCACGGTCTTTAATATATCCCTTACGGTCTCCGCAGTCTCAGGAGAGATCACCCTCCTGATGACCTGTGGGGTGAACCTCTTTATAACCTCTCCCTGAGGGGAGATTATCTCGGATACTACATATGGCCTCATCAGGAGCCCACCATTCGCTATGGCACAATAGGCCGTGAGTATCTGCAGTGGCGTCACCCCTATCTCCTGCCCTATGGAGAGGGCCGCAATGGATGTGCCTGACCACCTCTCGGGCCTCCTCAATATCCCCCTCACCTCACCTGGCAGATCGATACCTGTCCTATCACCAAAGCCAAACCTCTTCATATATTCGTAATACCTCTCCTTACCAAGCCTGAGGCCTATCTGGACAGCCCCTACATTCGATGACTTCTGGATTACCTCCCTGAATGTGAGTGTCTCATGCCTGTGGACATCCCTGATCGCCTTGCCACCAACCACTATGTATCCCCTTGAGACATCAAACTCCTCGTCAACATCAACGAGGCCCTCCTCAAGTGCTGCTGACGCAAGGATGCTCTTGAAGGTCGAGCCAGGTTCATATATGTCTGTGATCGCCCTGTTCCTCCTGTAATCTGCAGGATACCTTGATGGATGGTTTGGATCATAAAACGGGGTGTTTGCCATCGCGAGTATCTCCCCCGAGACAGGGTTCATCATTATGGCGGTCGCTGCCTTTGCCCTCCACTTCTCCACAGCCCTCTCGATCTCCCTCTCAACGATATACTGGATGGTCTCGTCAATGGTGAGGATTATGTTGTTTCCGGCTATCGCCTCCTCAAACCCGCTGGAGAGGCTCCTGCCACGGGCATCCCTGCTGTTGAGGATCTTCCTGACCTTCCCCCTTAGATACTCGTCATACTGGAGTTCAATCCCCTCCAGGCCCCTGTCATCGATATCCGTAAAGCCAAGGATATGGGATGCGGTATGGCCCTTTGGATAGAAGCGCCTCGTCTCTGTTATAAGGCCTATGGAGTCAATACCATATATCTTCTTGAACTTGACCAGCTTATGAGAGGTCTGCTGGTCGATCTTCCTCTTCAGCCATATGAAGTCCCTCTCCTTCTTCTTCAAGAGCCTGTCCCTGATGGCATCTGCCGATATCTCTATGATCGGCGAGAGCCTCTGTGAGAGGTAATCGACATCCTCGATCTTCGAGGGCACGGCATACAGGGAGTCCACCTCAAGATTGACCGCCATCTCCCTCATCCTCCTGTCCCATATAAAACCCCTCTGCGGGTGCAGTGTCCTGACAGTGAGATATTGTGTGTAGGCCCTCCTTGCAAGGTTCCTGTGATCGAGGATCATGAGGTCAGCAAGCCTCAGGACGATTATGAGGAAGCCAAAATACAGGATGGTGGATATGATTACAGCCCTCTTCCTGCTCTTCTTAAGCTGTATCTTCGTGAGGTCCTCATCCCAGAGCTTCCTTATCCTCTCTCTCCCCCTGCCTCTCATAATATTTGCGATGCTAACCCGTGATATGTAACGGGCTCCTACACGGTATCTTCATCCCAGAATATTATTATCCTCATAACCCCTATCTCCAGAGCAAATCCTCCCTGCGTGTGGATTCTGACAAAGGCATAGAGGCGACATAGGCCCCTGCCTGTCTTGTCCTCTTCACATAAAATATGTTCTCCCTGTCAGGCAGATCCATGCCCAGCCTCTTTGTGGCTATATCCTCAACCCTCTTTGCAGAATACAGGCTCGCCCTCTCCGCCAGTAAATACCTCTCCTCCTTTAAGAGGGCAAGCTTCTCTGCATTGAGTTCTGCCAGCTCATACTCCATATTGACGATCTTGGCCCTCAACCACACAAGGACAAAGAGACCCACCACGAGATACAAGAGCAGGCCCAACTTCAGCAGAAGCCAGCTCTTCGACCTCTTTATCCTCCTTGCCGTCATATCCTCTCAGCCACCCTAAGCCTTGCACTCCTTGAAGAGGGGTTTGCCCTCTTCTCCTCTGTGCCAGGCCTCAATGGTTTCTTGGTGATGATCCTGAACATCCCCTGCTGTGCAAGCCTCTTGAATGCGTTCTTCACGATCCTGTCCTCAAGTGAATGATACGAAAGCACACAGAACCTGCCACCACTCCTCAACAGCCCTGCACCCTCATCAATGGCGGTTGAGAGCTCATCAAGTTCCCTGTTCACCTCTATCCTTAATGCCTGAAATGTCCTTGTTGCAGGGTGTATCCTGCCCCTGCGGCCCACCGCCTTCTGGATTATCTCGGCGAGCCTCCTGCAGGAGTCGATCCTGCCCTTCTGCCTCGCCCTCACAATAGCCCTTGCTATCCGCCTGCTGAACCTCTCCTCACCATATCTGTATATGATTGAAGCAAGAGCCTCCTCTGAATACCCGTTCACTATATCCGAGGCCGTAAGGGACTGTCTCCTGTCCATCCTCATATCCAGGGGTTCATCCTTCAAAAAACTGAAACCCCTCCCCTCCTCCCTGAGCTGGAGTGTCGACAGCCCAAGGTCAAGGAGTATGCCATCAACCTCATCATATCCGATCGACCTGACGAGATCCTTTATATTCGAGAATCTGTCCCTGATGAGATGGACAGTGTATCCACACAGCCTCTCCCTTGCCACCTCTATCGCCCTCTCGTCCCTGTCAATCCCTATCAAGACACACCCCTCTGCACCCTTTAATATCCCCTCTGCATGGCCACCCGTCCCAACCGTTGCATCAACATAGACACCTCTCTCCCTCACCTTCAGGGCCTTGACAACCTCCTTTAACATAACAGGGATATGGACTATCCCTGAATCCTTACAATCCAAGGTTAGAGAGTTGCTCCATATAGGATTTCCTGTCTATCTTCTTCGGATCAGCAACCTTCTCCAGCTCCTCCCTGTCCCATATGTCTATCCTGTTGCCCTGACCCAACAGGACGACCTCGCTGTTAAGGCCCCCATCTATCCTCAGGGCAGAGGGTATAAGCACCCTGCCCTGTTTATCTATCTCACACTCTATTGCCGAGCCGATCACCCTCCTCATGAAATACCTGACTGCATCGAGCGTCTGGGGCATGGCCTTCACCTTCTCCATCAATGCATTCCACTCATCCACAGGATAGGCGTTAAGACACCGATCGAACACATCATTTGTAAAGATCAGTTTTGAGGTATAATTGGAGGCGAGTATCTCACGGAATGGGGCAGGGATGATTACCCTGCCTTTTTGATCAAGGGTGTAATAGTATTTTCCAGAGAACCCAGGCACATCCCCTCCACTTTCTCCCACTTATACCCACCAGTATAAGACCCTTTGGATACACTTGTCAAGGAAAAAATTGGATTTTTCTCCACATACACAATATATTGTATGTTCATAATCTTATAAATACTATTTATAGGCCGCCCTCCAGGCCCGACAAACTCCCAGGGCCCATCAAATCCCACACCCTGACACACAGATGCCGGTTGAATCTTGTCTCTATATCTTGTATCCTGAAGATAATGGTCGAGGTGGTCGAAAGGTTTCTGGATTATCTGAGCGTTGAAAAGGGGCTATCCATGAACACCATTGAGGCATACAGGAGGGATATATATAAATTTATTGAACACCTGAGAAAGAGGGGCAGGGACATAACCAGGTTCAAAAGGGATGACCTGATCTCATATATCAATGAATTAAGGGACAGAGGCATTCAGACATCAAGCATCGCGAGGAACATCTCAAGCCTCAGGGGCCTGTGTAGATTCCTCTTGCTTGATGGGATAATCGATGAAGACCCCATTGAAAACGTCTCCACCCCCAGGGGATGGAAGAGGGTCCCCAGGGTTATAGGGGTCGAGGAGGTATTGGAGCTACTGGACAGGATACATGGTGAGAGATTCTCATTGAGGGACAGGGCACTCCTTGAGATAATCTATTCCTCGGGCCTGAGGGTGAGCGAGGTGATAGGCATAGAGATGACCGATATAAATTTTGATGCAGGCTTTATAACGGTGAGGGGAAAGGGGGCGAAGGAGAGGGTTGTGCCTGTCAGTGAGAGGACGCTCCAGACCGTGAAGAGGTATATAGAGGAGTTGAGGCCCAAGATACTGGGCAAGAGAAGCAGTCCTGTGCTCTTCCTTGCAAGGGGTGGCAAACCCATGACAAGACAGAGGGTCTGGCAGCTGATAAAGAGGTATTCAAAGGGCCTGTCCATCACCATATCGCCACATACATTGAGGCATTGCTTTGCCAGCCACCTCCTTGATGGTGGCGCAGACCTGAGGGCCCTGCAGAAGATGCTCGGACATGCTGACATATCGACTACCCAGATATACACCAAGGTGACACCGGAGAGGCTCAAGAAGATCCACAGGGAGTATCATCCAAGGGGTTGAGATGGATAGCGACTGATGGTGCCTTAGCAGACCCTCTAATACCTGAAAAGCTTGAATCTTCTGCCCTTTTTCTTGTATCATGCATCATGCATAACAGGGAGGAATGCATATGATCAGGAGGATCACAAAGGACGAACTGTATCACTGCTGTGACCCGTCCACACTACCCTTCAAGACAACAAAGGAGCTGTCCATCCTCAAGGAGACCATAGGCCAGGAGAGGGCCTTAAGGGCACTCGACTTCGGCCTCGGCATAGAGAGCAAAGGGTTCAATATCTATATCCTTGGTGAGAGCGGGACAGGTAAGATGACCACCATCAAGACCATCCTTGAGAAGAAGGCAAAGGAAGAGCCTGTACCAAGCGACTGGTGCTATGTGTATAACTTCAAGAACCCTGATGAACCACAGGCCCTTGAACTGCCACCTGGCACAGGGGTTGTGTTCCAGAAGGATATGCAGGAGCTGATAAACACCCTCAGACAGGAGATACCAAAGATATTTGAGTCAAAGGAGTACGAGAGGCAGAGGACAAAGATCATCGAGGAGTTCCAGGAGAAGCAGAAGAGGCACTTTGCTGAACTTGAGAAGGAGGCACGGGAGAAGGACTTCGCCCTCAGAAAGACCGCCACAGGCCTTGTCATAGGGCCTGTCAAGAAGACAGGCGAGACACTGAGCGAGGAGGAGTATGAGAGATTAGAGCCAGAGGTGAAGAAGAGGATAGAGGAGATCGGCAAACAGCTCCAGGAGAGGCTTGACGATGTGATAAGGATCGCAAGGGAGGAGGAGAAGAAGGTCAAGGAACGGCTTGGGGAGCTTGAGCGTGAGGCGGTCCTCTCGTCGGTTGGCCACAGGATCGAGGAGCTGAAGGTCAAATACAGGGATCATAAGAAGGTCATTGAGTATCTTGAGGATGTGAAGGAGGACATCCTTGACCACCTGGAGGACTTCAAGCAGCAGGAAGAGTCATCTCCTGTCCTGCCATTCCTGAAACCCCCAAAGACTGAACCGTCATTTACAAGATATGCCGTGAACGTCTTTGTAAATAATCGTGATCTCAAGGGTGCACCTGTGGTCGTCGAAAGCAACCCCACCTATTACAACCTGTTTGGGAGGATCGAGCACAAGCTCCAGTATGGTATGGCGATGACCGACTTCACCATGATCAAGGCAGGCTCCCTCCAGAGGGCAAACGGTGGATACCTGGTGACCGATGCACTTGAGCTCCTGAGGAACATCTTCTCATATGATTCCCTGAAGAGGGCCATAAAGGACAGGGAGATAAAGATAGACGATGTATGGGAACAATACAGGCTGATATCCACCGTAACCCTCAGACCACAGGCCATCCCGTTCAATGTGAAGATCATCCTTGTCGGGAACCCTGTGCTCTATTACCTCCTCTACAATCTCGATGAGGAGTACAGGGAGCTGTTCAAGGTAAAGGCGGACTTTGAGAATCGCATGGACAGAAACGAAGAGAACATCATGAAGTATGCAGGCTTTATCCATACCAAATGCGTTGAGATGGGACTCAAGCCCTTTGACCGTGACGCAGTGGCAAGGGTGGTTGAGTATGGCTCAAGGCTTGCCGAACACCAGCACAAGTTATCCGCAAAGTTCAGCGAGATATCTGACCTGATAAAGGAGGCCGATTACTGGGCGGGCATGAACAATAACGATGTGGTAACCGTTAAGGACGTAGAGAGGGCTATAGAGGAGAAGAGGCATCGTGTCAACAAGGTCGAGCAGAAGATACTCGAATCAATAAAGGACGGGACCATCCTCGTTGACACAGAGGGTGCCGTTGTCGGACAGGTCAACGGGTTATCTGTGATAGACCTTGGGGACTACAGCTTTGGAATGCCCTCAAGGATCACGGCCAAGACATACGCAGGGAAGGCAGGTATCGTAAACATCGAGAGGGAGGCAAAGCTCAGTGGCAAGATCCATGAAAAGGCCGTGTTTATACTCACCGCATACCTTGGTGGCAAGTATGCAATAAAAAAACCGCTCACCCTCTCTGCCTCCCTCACATTTGAGCAGCAGTATGGTTATATAGAGGGGGATAGTGCAACCTGTGCAGAGGTCTACGCACTACTGAGCAGCATAACAGGTGTGCCCCTGAAACAGTCCATAGCCATCACAGGCTCGATGAACCAGCATGGCGATGTCCAGCCTATAGGTGGTGTCAATGAGAAGATAGAGGGGTTCTACAAGGTCTGTAAGATAAAGGGGCTGACAGGTGAACAGGGTGTGATCATCCCAAGCAGAAACCTCATACACCTTATGCTGAGCAGAGAGGTGATAGAGGACGTGGTGAATGGCAGGTTCCATATATATGCGATCGACAATATCGAAGACGGTATAGAGATACTGACAGGCATGCCACCAGGAGAACTCCAGCCTGACGGGACATACCCTGAGGGCACATTCAACCACCTGGTGCTCAAGAAGCTTGATGAACTCTCTGAGGCCCTGAAGGAGAAGAAAGAACCAGAGGGTGAAGGGAACAAAAAGGGCTGAGAAGATACTGATAAGGGGCGTCAACTGGATAGGTGACGCGGTAATCACCCTCCCTGCCATAAGGGCTGTAAGAAAGGCATTCCCAGATGCAAGGATAAGCCTCCTTGTGAAACCATGGGTATCCAGCCTCTTCAAAGAGAACCCCTATATCGATGAGATAATCCTGTATGACACAGGCAGGCTGAAACTCATAAAAGACCTCAGAGAGAGGCGTTTTGATGTGGCCATACTCCTTCAGAATGCCTTTGATGCGGCCCTCATCACATGGCTTGCACGCATCCCAAGGAGGATCGGCTACAGGAGGGACTTCAGAGGGCCGCTGCTTACTGATGCGATATCTGTAGGCAGGGCAAGAGAAAAGCGGCACCAGGTCTATTATTATCTTGACCTCCTGGAGCATATCGGCATAAAGGCAGAGGATGCACAGCCATACCTGCACCTCCTCTATGAAGAAAGGGAGAAGGCGAGAGAAACCCTTAAAGGGGCATTTGGTGATGATTACAAGGCCCCGATTATAGGCATCAATCCAGGGGCGACCTATGGGCCTGCAAAGAGATGGCCTGCTGAGAGGTTTGCAGAACTCATATCAAGGATTATCAATGAATTAAACGGGAGGATCATAATCTTTGGCAGCCCTTCAGAGGTTGAGCTTGCAAATGAGATCGTCACCAGCGCATCACGCATCACGCATCACGCATCACACATATTAAACATGGCAGGGGAGACAGACCTGAGGGAGCTTGCCGCCTTTATCTCGGAGTGCGATGCCTTTGTAACGAATGACTCAGGGCCGATGCACATGGCCTCTGCACTGTTTGTGCCCACAGTTGCGATATTCGGCTCAACAGACCCTGCAACCACATCCCCATTTGGCGAAGGCCATATGGTCGTAACAAAGAACCTCCCATGCTCTCCCTGCCTCGAGAGGGAGTGCCCAGAGGGACACTTAAGGTGTATGGACGAGATAACCGTTAATGATGTCTTTAATGCCCTCAAAGGGCTGTTGCCTGTCAATCGTGCCGTCTTTCTTGACAGAGATGGGACACTCATAGAGGATAAAGGCTACCTCAATTCATTTGACAGGCTCCACATCCTCCCTGGGGTCAAAGAGGCCCTGTTAAGGCTGAAGGAGAGGGGCTACATGCTTATAGGCGTAACGAACCAGTCAGGCATTGCAAGGGGTATGGTCGATGAATCATTCATCAAGGAATCAAATGAATATCTCATGAGGGAGCTTGGTATAGACGATTTTTATTACTGCCCCCACCATCCTGACGAACATTGCCCATGCAGAAAGCCTGAACCGATGTTGATACTCAGGGCGAGGCTCAGGCACAGGATAAACCTGAAGGGGTCATTCGTGATAGGTGATAAGGAGTCAGATGCCATGCTTGCAAGACAGGTGGGTGCAAAAGGCGTCCTCCTCTCCCCAAACACCCCTATCCCAGGGACATCGGCCACCTTCATCACAAACCACATAAAAGAGGCCGCCGAATGGATAATTAATTAAATTTAGCCCCAAAAAACCTGCACTTCGTAAGTGCAAGTTTTTGAATCATCCCTTGACATGGTGACCATATTAAGTTATGGTTTATCAACGCAGGATTCAGGCTAATCGATTGCCAGAGGAGGTGTAAGATGAAAAAATTTTGGGTAGTATTCATCTCTTTATCATTCCTCCTCCTGCTCATTGCCTGTGGTGGTGGAGGCAATGGTGGTAATGGCGGCGGCACAGGTGGTGAAGGTGGCGGTGAGACAGGTGGTGGCACAGGTGGTAGCACTACAGCGCCTGAGACATACACAGGGTATTACATCGAATCTTCCGAGAGCAATCCTGAAGACCCAACAGCAGGGGCCCTCTTTCTGTGTCTACCGTCTGAAGGTAATTTTAGTGGACAGTTCCTCTTTTCCTATGTGGGTTGTTCTGATGGGATCGATGTCGGGACAGTTACCGGAACAAAGACCCAGGACTCTCTGAGCGGGAGCTGGACAGGCACAGTGGATGGGTTCTCGATCGGAGGTGGTTTTGATGGTGCCTCATCTGAAGGTGGAGACGTCTATTCAGGCACATGGACTAACTCAGGGGGCAAGCAACTCATAAATGCAAACGGTTGTCAGTACTATGTGGCGGCATATGGATCATGGACTCTCTATAGTAAGGATAGACAGGACTTTGCATTCTCGATTCAAGATGACACCTTTAGTTGGGATCAGGTTCCGAATGCCGGTGCGTATCTCCTCATAGTCTATGACAAAGAATGTATGTGCACGGAACTCAGTTTTGAACAGTGCATGATGTGGCAGGTAATCACGAACCGCACATCTATCACATATGGAGAAGGCTCCCTATCAGTGAGTGGCTGCGTATTTGAGATCATGCCCGAAAGACAGCTCCAGACAGGCAAGGAATATATTGCCTCCCTTGTAGCCCTTTCAGGAAACGAATTATGCACGATTGACTTGTTCGAAGAACCAGTGGCGATGTCTAATCTTACATTTACTCAATAAAAATATCCTCCCTGGATCCTGCGTTAATCTGAAAACCCAAAAACCTGCACTTACGAAGTGCAGGTTTTTGGGGGTTTCTTGAGGGCGTGTTCAACGGTCTTTATGGCGCAGAACTCTCCACACATGCTGCACACCTCGGACTCAGCAGGCGGTGTCTCTGAGCGCAGTCTCTTGACCTTCTCGGGATCGAGGCTCAACGCAATCTGGCCTTCCCAGTCGAGCGCCTTCCTCTTCCTCGCCATCTCTGTGTCAACATCCATGGCACCCTTGACACCCTTTGCTATGTCTGCAGCATGGGCGGCTATCCTGGAGGCTATCACGCCCTCCTTCACATCCTCAAGGTCGGGCAGTCTTATGTGCTCAGAGGGGGTGACATAGCATAGAAAGTCTGCACCTGCCGCACCTGCAACAGCGCCTCCGATGGCAGCAGCGATATGGTCATACCCCATTGCTATATCTGTTACCAGTGGCCCCAAGACATAAAACGGTGCACCCTTACAGAGCCTCTTCTGGAGCCTCACATTCAACTCAACCTGATTCAGGGGCACATGGCCAGGCCCTTCTATGATCACCTGCACCCCTTCTGCCACGGCTATATCCCTCAGCCTCCCGAGGGTCATCAACTCCTCAGTCTGGGTCCTGTCAGTGGCATCGGCAAGACACCCTGGCCTTGCACCGTCGCCGAGGCTCAGTGTAAGGTCGTATCTCTTCGCTATCTCAAGGAGCCTATCAAAGTGTTCATAAAGAGGGTTCTCCCTGTCGTTGTATATCATCCACTCAAGCAGAAAGGCGCCTCCCCTGCTCACTATGTCAAGGACCCTTCCATCCTCCTTTAATACCTCTATGGTCTTCCTTGTAAGGCCACAGTGGACTGTAATAAAGTCAACACCATCCATTGCGTGTTCCTCTATTGTCCTGAAGAGGTCATCAACGGTCATCTTTGCGATAGAGCCCTTCTGCTCACATGCCGCAGCAACAGCCTCATAAACAGGGACCGTCCCAACAGGCAGGGGCGATCTGCTCAGCAACATCTGCCTGATTTCTTTAATAGGACCGCCTGTTGAGAGATCCATGACTGCATCAGCGCCATACCTGATGAGCACATCCAGCTTCTCTGCCTCTCCAGCAATGGAGACGCTGTCCTTTGATGTCCCTATGTTTGCATTTATCTTTGTCCTAAGACCCTCTCCTATCGCAAGTGGCCTTATCATGCGGTGGCTGTTCTTTGTGATCACCACGGTGCCCTTCGCAATACGGGCTGAAAGCTCCTCGGGTTCAACACCCTCCATAAGGGCTGCCTGTCTGATCTCATCGGTGAGCACGCCCTTTTTTGCGATCTCTATTCTCGTCTCTGTCTTCATGATCTCTCCTTTTAAGAGATTAGATTTGTTATCTCCTTTGACTTACCCTTTATATCATCTGCACCAAATATCTCTGATATCATGGCAACACCATATGCACCGGCCTTCATCACCTGCCCTATCCTTCGGGCCTTTATCCCGCCTATCGCAAAGACCGGTATCCTCACCCTCTCACAGACCTCCTTCAGGGTCTCTAAGCCGATGGGAGGGCCGTATCTCAACTTGGAGGGTGTCCTGTATACAGGACCAAGGGTGATAAAATCGGCCCCTCCCCTCTCTGCCTTGATCGCCTCATTAAGGGAATGGGTTGAGACACCGATCAGGAGGGGTGATACACCAATAGCAGATCTCACTGCATCAACAGGCACGCTCCGCTGTGTGAGGTGCACCCCATCAGCTCCAACTGCAAGGGCTATATCAAGCCTGTCGTTAATAAAGAGTCTCGCCCTATATTTCGCGGTCAACCTCCTCATCTTATAGGCGAGGCTGAGCAGCTCCCTTGTGCCCAGATCCTTCTCCCTGAGCTGGATTGCCCTAACCCCTCCCCTCAACGCCTCCCTTACCGCTGTAATGAGTGATGCGTGATGCGTGATCAATCTTCTATCTGTTATTAAATAGAGTCTGAAACCCAATCCCTCTCCATCACCCATTATGCCTTTAAAGCATCCCCTCTATAGGGCTGCTTGCTGTTGCATACAGTTTCTTCGGTATCCTGCCTGCAAGATAGGCAAGCCTGCCTGCAATCACCGCGTGTTTCATGGCTGTAGCCATGGCGATGGGGTCCTTTGCACCTGCTATAGCTGTGTTGAGCAACACGGCATCACAGCCGAGCTCCATTGCAACAGCCACATCAGATGCAGTGCCCACCCCTGCATCAACTATCACAGGGACCGTGGCCTGCTCGAGTATTATCTTTATGTTATAAGGGTTTCTTATCCCGAGACCTGAACCTATCGGGGCAGCAAGTGGCATTACCGCAGATGCACCTGCATCGACAAGCCTCTTTGCCATCACAGGATCGTCATTTGTATATGGAAGCACGATGAAGCCCTCCTTTGCCAGTATCTCTGTTGCCCTCAGAAGGCCGCAGACATCGGGAAAGAGGGTCTTCTCATCCCCGATCACCTCCAGCTTCACCATATCAGAGATGCCTGCCTCCCTTGCAAGCCTCGCATACCTCAGGGCATCCTCCACCGTGTAACATCCTGCGGTATTGGGGAGTATCTTGTACTTCTTCGGGTCGATATAATCAAGCAGGTTCTCTGACCTTCTGTCGAATATGTTCACCCTCCTCACAGCCACTGTCACCACATCGGTGCCTGATGCCTCCACCGCCCTTGCCGTCTCTTCAAAATCCCTGTACTTACCTGTGCCAACCCACAGGCGGGACTTGAATTCAATACCCCTGATTATCAATTTATCATCCACCACTCTATCCACCTCCCACAAAGCTTACGATCTCTACAGAATCCCCCTCCTTTAATCTAAAGCCCTCAAAATCCTTCTTCTTCACAATCTTCATGTTCACCTCAACCGCCACACCACGAGGCTCTATCTCCAACTCCCTCAACAATTCCGAGACCGTCAACCCCTCTTTAAACTCGGCTGTATCTCCATTCAATCTTATCTTCATTTATATATGAATATCCCTCCTGCCCTCTTCTATTTCCCTGAACCTCTCAAAAAGCCCATTGCGGGCCTTCCTCGCCTCCTCGACAAGAAACCTTGATAGATATCCCTTCCTATCCCCATCTGCATAGTCCTCTGTATATTCCTTGAGCGTCAGCAATGCATTTTCGTGGCAGAACCTCTTTATAAGGCCCTTCTCTGATAGCTCTCTGAACCTCTCGCCGCTCCTTCCCTCCCTGTAACAGGCCGTGCAGAGGCTCGGGATAAGGCCCATTGATACGATCCTGTCAATGACCTCCTCAAGGCTCCTCCTGTCACCCACCTCAAATTGTTCGGTATCATCACCATTCACATAACCAAGGGGGCTTGTCCTTGAGCCAGCAGAGATCTGCGATGCACCGAGCATGATAAGCTCATCCCTCAGCCATGCAGGCTCCCGGGTTGATACCACGATACCAACATATGGCAGCGCAAGCCTGTATATCGCGACTATCCTCTTGAGATCCTCGTCAGAGACAGGATGTGGTGGTGCATCCAGCATGGAACCCTGGGCAGGCTGAAGCCTCGGGACAGATATCGTATGAGGCCCGAAACCGTATTTCTTGATCAAGCTCCTGCTATGGGCAATCAGTGCACACACATCCCATCGCCAGTCATAGAGGCCAAGGAGCACACCCATACCGATATCCTCAAATCCGGCCTCTATAGCCCTGTCCATCACGCTGAGCCTCCATTCATAATCGGCCTTGGGGCCTGAGGGATGCATGTATCTGTATGTAGGTAGATGGTAGGTCTCCTGAAAACACTGATACACACCTACACCCCTTGCCTTCAGCCTCCTGAAGTCATCAACACTCATGGGTGGTGCATTGAGATGAAGGATGCGTATATCCGTCCTCCTGTAGATCGCATCGATGACACCCTCAAGATAATCCACCCCTGAAACAGAAGGGTGTTCACCTGTAACGAGCAGGAGCCTCTTGTATCCCCTTGAAGAGAGAAAGGACGCCTCCTCCACTGCCTCCTCGATACTCAGGACCTTTCTCTTCGCCCCGACATTTCCACTCCTGAAACCACAGTATATGCAGTTGTTTACACACCTGTTAGACAGATAAAGGGGTGCGAAGAGGACTATCCTCCTCCCGTACACCCTCTCCTTCACCCTCCGTGCCGTCTCGAATATCTCCTCCCAGACCTCTGGATCGTCTATATTAATAAGGGTGGTTACATCCCTCATACTGAGGGTCTCAAGCTCAAGGGACTTTGAGAGGATGTCCCTGAGCCTGTGCAAATCTATCTTGATATCAGGCACCATCTTCCTTCTTACCTCATATTTAAACCTTTATCCCTCAATTAAAAAGGCCGTATCCCTGTGGGTCAGAACCTCAGGGATACGGCGCCTACACCGCACCGGCCACCCTTTCCTCCGCTGGCATTACCCAGATCAGGTTCAAGGGGTCTCTTCCGTCTGAGACGGAAGACTCTCAGGCTCTCGCCTCCCCCAGGGCTTAATCTAATTATAAAACTCAATTAAGAGTGAAGTCAACTCAATAAGGATTATAAAAAAATCTATTGAAATAAAATGGTTTAATATGATAGGCTATTTCAACCTGTAGTTGGAAAGAGTTTTTCTCTTGCTTTCTTACTACTGAAAAACACACGCCCGTCAAAACTTCTCTCAATCAGTGTCCTGGATAACAGGGTGTGAGAGAAAGGGGCGGAGGTAAAACTGAGGAGGATTTTATGGTAGTCACAATGAAAGAACTGCTTGAGGCCGGTGTCCATTTCGGGCATCAGGTAAAACGCTGGAACCCGAAGATGAAGAAGTATATCTTCGGGCAGCGAAATGGCATATACATCATTGATCTCCAGAAGACCGTCCAGATGTTTGAGGAGGCATATAATTTTATCAAGGATGTTGCCAGCAGGGGAGAATCAATCCTGTTTGTTGGGACAAAGAAGCAGGCACAGGACGTTATAGCCGAGGAGGCACAGAGGGCGGGGGTCTTCTATGTGAATCAGCGATGGCTCGGTGGCCTGCTCACAAACCTCAAGACCATCAGACAGAGCGTCGAGAAGCTGAGAAGGATAGAGAAGATGAGAGAGGACGGGACATACAATCTCCTCACCAAGAAGGAGATTGCAAAGCTTGAGACAGAGAGACAACACCTTGAAAAGAACCTGAGCGGTATCAAGGACATGGAGACCCTTCCTGGTGCGGTCTTCATCATAGACCCAAGAAAGGAGAGGATAGCCGTCTCAGAGGCAAGAAAGCTGGGTATACCCATAGTCGCCATTGTGGATACAAACTGTGATCCTGATGAGATAGACTATGTCATACCTGGCAATGACGATGCGATCCGCACAATAAGGCTCATAACCTCAAGGATTGCCGATGCGGTTCTTGAGGGCAAGGCCATATACAACAAGGCCATTGAAGAGGCCCAGGAGAAGGAGGCCATAGAGGAGAAGAAGGCCGATGAGGAGGCAGAGGTGAGTGAGGAGGTGAGTGGATGAACATAACAACCAGTGCCATAAAGGAGTTGAGGGAGCAGACGGGTGTCGGGATGATGGACTGCAAGAAGGCCCTTGTAGAGGCAAACGGGGATATGAAGAAGGCCGTGGAGATACTCAGACAGAAGGGGCTGGCGATGGCCTCTAAAAAGGCCCAGAGGACAGCCTCTGAGGGCATCATCGGCTCATATATACATATGGATAAGATCGGTGTCCTCGTGGAGGTCAACTGTGAGACAGACTTTGTGGCAAAGACAGACGAGTTCAAGGAGTTCGTCAAGGACATAGCAATGCATATAGCGGCATCAAATCCCGTTTATATAAGCAGGGAGGATGTCCCGAAGGAGGTCATCGAGAAGGAGAGGCAGATATATGCGTCACAGGTAGAGAACAAACCACCCCATGTCATCGATAGGATAGTGGAGGGCAAGCTCGAAAAGTTCTACACCGAGCAGTGCCTTATGGATCAGATATTCATAAAGGACCCCGAACAGAAGAAGAGGGTAAAGGACATCCTCGTGGACAAGATAGCAAGGCTCGGTGAGAATATCGTTATAAAGAGGTTTGCAAGGTTTCAACTGGGAGAAAAGACCGAAACCGGATGATGAGGTCCAAGACCAAGTTCAGGAGGGTCCTGCTCAAGTTGAGTGGTGAGGCCCTCATGGGTGAGAGAGGTTTTGGGATTGACCCGAAGGTCGTCAAGTTTATTGCAAGCGAGATCAAGGGTGTTTTTAAATCAGGCGTGGAGATGGCCATTGTGATAGGCGGGGGCAATATATTCCGTGGTCTTGAGGCAAGTGCAGAGGGGATGGAGAGGACGGCAGCAGACTATATGGGTATGCTTGCAACGGTCCTCAATGCGCTCGCCCTCCAGAATGCCCTTGAGCTTGCCGGCATCCCCACAAGGGTCCTCTCTGCAATAGAGATGCGTGAGCTCGCCGAGCCATATATAAGGAGAAGGGCTGTGAGGCATCTTGAGAAGGGCAGGGTTGTGATATTCGCAGCAGGCACCGGAAATCCTTACTTCACCACAGACACAGCAGCAGCGCTGAGGGCCGTGGAGATAGAGGCAGATGTCATCCTAAAGGCGACAAAGGTGGATGGTGTTTATACAAGCGACCCCCTAAAGGATCCCTCGGCACGCAGGTTCTCAGAGATCACCTACATGGATGTCCTCAAGAAGGGACTCAAGGTAATGGACTCCACCGCCATATCACTCTGTATGGAGAACAAACTACCCATAATCGTCTTTAATCTCAAGGGGAAGGGTAACATAAAAAAGATTCTCAGGGGTGAGAGGATAGGCACACTGGTAAAGGGGGGAGAGACACATGGAGGCAGAGGTAAGAAAGAGGCTAAAAGAGCGCATGGATAAGGCCATCGATGCCCTGAAAAAGGACCTCGCAAGTATAAGGACGGGCAGGGCATCCCTCTCCATATTCGATGGTATCCTCGTGGACTATTACGGGACACCCACACCCATCAACCACCTTGCCACCCTGTCAATCCCTGAGAGCAGATTGATCACCATTCAGCCATGGGAACCAAAGATGATCCAGGAGATAGAGAGGGCGATACAGAAGTCTGACCTCGGGTTGAATCCAACCAATGATGGTAAGATCATAAGGGTGGCGATACCCCCTCTTACAGAGGAGCGGAGGAAACAGATAGTCAAGCATGTCCATAAGAGGGGGGAGGAGGCAAAGATCGCAATAAGGAATATAAGGCGTGATGCCAATGAGGAGGTGAAGAGGCTCGAAAAGGAAGAACACCTCAGCAAGGATGAGACCAAGCGTTCACTCGATGAGATACAGAAGATAACAGACTCTTATATAAAGAAGGTGGATGAGATCGTAAAACACAAGGAGGACGAGGTGATGGAGGTGTGATGGATGAGGATTGAGTATTGGCTATTGTCTATTGAAAATTTGTAAATCAAAAGGGAGGGTTGCTATGGGTATACGTGTTGGTATCAATGGTTTTGGAAGGATAGGGAGAAACTTCCTAAGGGCCTCTCTACAGGATGACTCGATAGAGATAGTGAGTATAAACGATCTGACCGATGCGAGGACACTTGCCCATCTCCTCAAGTACGACTCTGTCCATGGCATCCTCAATGCAGAGGTCAGGGCAAAGGACAGCAGTATCATGGTCAATGGCAGAGAGATCGGTGTAACCGCAATAACAGATCCCTCACAGCTCCCCTGGAAGGAATTGAATGTGGATATAGTGCTTGAATCAACCGGCAGGTTCGTCGACAGGGCGTCTGCCTCGAAACACCTTGATGCAGGGGCAAAATGGGTGGTCATATCAGCACCTGCAAAAGAGCCGGATATAACCATCTGTATGGGCGTGAATGAGGAGATGCTCGATCCCTCAAAACACAGGATAATCTCAAACGCCTCCTGCACAACCAACTGTCTCGCACCTGTTGCAAAGGTCATCGACCAGGAGTTCAAAATCAGGCGCGGGCTCATGACCACGATCCACTCATATACAAATGACCAAAGGATACTCGACCTTCCACATAAAGACCTCAGGAGGGCAAGGGCCGCAGCCCTGTCCATGATACCGACCACCACAGGGGCGGCAAAGGCGGTGGGACTTGTCCTGCCACACCTCAAGGGAAGGCTCGACGGCATGGCGATAAGGGTCCCCACACCGAATGTCTCTGTGGTTGACCTTGTCGCAGAGGTTGAAAAGGAGACAACGGCAGAGGCCGTCAACAATGCCCTGAAAGAGGCATCGAACGGGCCGCTCAAGGGGATAATGGAATACTCAGAAGATCCACTCGTATCGGTCGATTTAAACGGCAATCCGCATTCCTCAATCGTGGATGCATCATTGACAAAGGTGATCGAGGGGCGGATGGTGAAGGTCCTTGCATGGTATGACAACGAGTGGGGTTATAGCTGTCGTATCAGGGACCTTATAAATTATATCGCAAATAAGGGGTGAGATGATGGAGAAGGATAATCCTGGTGCACCTGTAAAAGGGGTTCTGAACAAACTCACCATCAAGGACCTCGACATAAAGGGCAAGAGGCTCTTTATACGGGTGGACTTCAATGTCCCGCTCGATGAGAACCTGAATATAACCGATGATCGCAGGATCCGCTCAGCCATCCCCACCATAAACTATGCCATTGATGAGGACGCCAAGGTGATCCTTGCCTCCCACCTTGGCAGGCCCAAGGGCAAGTATGACAGGAGATACTCCCTTGCGCCTGTAGCGAAGAGGCTCCAGAGGCTCCTCAAAAAGGAGGTCACATTCCTGCCTGACTGTGTCGGCCCAAAGGTCGAGGAGGCGGTCAGGAACATGAAGGAGGGTGACATAATACTCCTTGAGAATCTCAGGTTTCACGAGGGAGAGGAGAAGAACGATGAGGAGTTCAGCAAAGGGCTGGCAAGGCTTGCAGACTATTACATCAATGATGCCTTTGGCGCTGCCCACAGGAGTCATGCCTCGATAGTGGGTATCACAAAGTTTATACCATCTGCAGCAGGCTTCCTCCTCCAGAAGGAGATAGAGTATCTCCAGGGTGTGACCCAGAACCCTGTGAGGCCCTTTGTGGCGATCCTTGGTGGGGCAAAGGTCTCGGGAAAGATAGATGTGCTCCTGAACCTCCAGGACAATGTGGATAAGGTGATCATAGGTGGTGGGATGGCCTATACCTTCCTGAAGGCAATGGGATATGAGGTCGGAGACTCTCTTGTGGAGAATGACATGCTCGATCTGGCAAATGAGATACGCAATACCGTGACCTCAAGGGGGATAAAATTCTACCTCCCAGTGGACTGCGTTATTGCACAGAGCATAGAACCAGGGGCAGAGACAAAGATAGTCACCACACAGGAGATCCCCCATGGCTGGAGGGCGCTGGACATAGGGCCTGCCTCTGTGAAGCTATTCTCAGAGGCCATCGAGAACGCAAAGACCATACTCTGGAACGGGCCGATGGGTGTCTTTGAGGTCGATGCCTTCTCAAGGGGCACATTCGCCATTGCACGTTCGGTGGCTGACGCATATGCATTGACCATAGTAGGCGGTGGAGATACAGACCTTGCGGTGCAGAGGGCAGGTGTGTCCGAGAGCATATCATTCATCTCGACCGGTGGAGGGGCAGCACTTGAACTCCTTGAGGGTAAGGATCTGCCTGGTATCGCTGCATTGACAGATAAGAAGAGCACATAAGAGGGCAGACAGGTCATCTCCTCAAGATGTGTGATTCACATAGATCGTTTCAATGATGAGTATTTTTGAAAAGATCGGACAAGAGGTTTTTGATTGATGGATACCTTAAATTAACAAGAAAATGAACGCATACAGACATAAATATATTTGTCGTTTTTTTATTTCTCGCATTTTCCATTAAAAGGTTAAAAGACAGAGAGAACCCTCTTCTACTCAATGAGAACCATTTAACAATTTGAAACATGTCTGTGAATCGTACACTTTTTTTAATATGAAATTCTATCCCCAGACACAAGATTCTTGATAACTCTCCTTTGGCACCTTAAGCTCTATCTCTCCTGCCCTGGTGTGCAATCTCCTGTTGTAGTAGCCAGCCCTCCTGTCTCTCCTCGCCTCTGTCCTCTCATATCTCCTCGCGTTACATAGCCTGTCTGCCTCTCCATCCAACAATGCATTTAATGTCTCCTGTACTGTCCCACGCACTATCTCTCCCAAATGCTCTCATTGATCTGGATAATCTTACCTGCCTTTCTGTTACAATGTCTCTGAGTCATGGTGTTCCTCCTCTGGTTTGGTTTCTTGGAACAAATTACTTTGCCAGATTCGAGGTCACCATGGCTCCAAT
>MTOQ01000070.1 GCA_002011735.1 Nitrospirae bacterium JdFR-81
AGAGGCTTCTTCTTTATCCCTGGGGACGAAGGGTCTGATATTCCTCCTCTTCCATGGTTTATTATTCTCAGGGTGGATACTATGTCCTAACCGGAAAGAGCAAACACCTTGCTCTATCCGATAGGGGGAAGTGGATGAAAAATCTGAAGGGCTTTCTTGTGTGGGGTGCTGTATTCGGCTCTATAGTTATGTTCACCATCATATTCTTTGCTATCTCCTTCCTGTACAGAAACAGCATAATCTCTGAGGCGATGAAGACATCAAGGAACATCGCTGACATGACATCCAACACGATCTATCATGTCATGAAGAGGGGCTGGAGCCGTGATGAGGTGAAGGAAGTTGTGGAGTCCCAGAAGGAACTCTTCAAACGGACACCCTACAGCATAGAGATATTCAGGGGCAAGACCGTTGAGGAGCTTTATGGAAGGATCGAACAGCCCCCTATGGACAGAACTGCACTCGATGTCTTTAAGAGTGGCGTTGAGGAGGTCATTGAGTACGACAAGAGTATAAGATACATCTATCCGCTCAAGGCGAAATCTGAATGTCTTGGCTGCCATTCAAATGCAAGGGTTGGTGATGTGCTTGGCATAATAGACATAAAGAGCAACCTCTCTACAATAATCAGCGAGACGAACAAAAGGATACTCCTCATCATGCTCATGCTCCTGCCCATCCCCATAGTGGGTTCCTATATCGTCTCCACCTATCTCTCCAACAAGGTCAAGAGGCCTGCAGAGTCCCTGCATCAGAAGATAAGCGACGTGAATAAGCTGAAGGACCTCTCAAGGATTGAACTGGAGAAACTGAATCTGACATTCGATGAGTTCAATAGACTCAGGGACGCCATGGCAGAGACCATAAACAGGCTGAGGGAGATCGCTGTCGACAAGGACATCCTTGAGTTCGAGATCAAGGTGCTTGAGAAGTTCATAATAACCACAGAGGTCGTCAAGGACTGGAAGGAGCATGTCAAGCATCTGCTCATAGAGGTCAACCGTCTCATGGATGTCTACTGCCTCTTCTCCCTTTTTGTGGTGAACAAGGAGGCATATGAGCTTGAGATATTCTGGAGGAATGTCCCCCATGAAGAGACAAAGAAGATGTTCGAGAGGATCATCAAGAGGAAGGTGATGGCCCAGCCACTGTTCAGAGACCTGAATTCACTCAGTATAAACCACAATATAGCCCTGCCTTTTGCTCCCCTGCCCATATTAAGGGAGGATCGTGTGGAGGTGCAGACAAAGTCCCTTATCCTTGAATCCCCTGGTATAGGCGGCATCATAGGGATCGGCCTCAATGTGGAGTTTGGCGATGATCCTGTGAGGTCGCTCGTTATAGAAGGGGTCCTGAGCACACTCCTGAATGTCATAGGTTCTGTCAAGGCGATATATAAATACACAAAGGACCTCGAATACTATGCAACACGAGACCCCCTAACAGACCTATTCAACCAGCGGGTCTTCTGGGAGATACTCGGCAAGGAGACAGAGAGGTCAAAGAGGCATAGATTGAAATTTGCAGTGATGCTGATAGATATAGATAACTTTAAGGTGATAAACAATATCTACGGGCATATCTTCGGAGACAGGTTCCTTGCAGAGATCGCCAATATCATAAAGAAGACCTTTAGAGGGGATGATATAGTCTGCCGTTATGAGAGCGATGCATTTGGTGTGATCGTCCTTGAGTCAGACGCCGAACACGCGTTCTCCGTTGCCAACAGACTGAGGACGAGTATCAACGACTTCTCACTCAAGGCGCCTGATGGGACCAGTGTGAAGGCAACGGTATCAACAGGGATCGTCATCTTCCCTGATCATGCCGAGACACCAAGGGAGCTATTCATAGTGGTGGAGAGCATGATGGAGAAGGCAAAGGCAACAGGTAAAGACAAGATACTCATCCCCACCCTGGAGGACATAGAGGGCATCTTTAAGGGGCTTGGTGAGAAGAACATAATCATAACAAACGCCATTGAACACAGGAAGATAATCCCCTATTTCCAGCCCATAATGAATGCAAAGACAATGAGGATCGAGGGATACGAGACACTCATGAGGATAGAGCTTGAGGACAGGGTGATGACCGCATCAGAGTTTATAGAGTCTGCTTCTGATATCGGGCTGGTCAGCAGGATGGAGTATCTGCTCATGGAGAGGGTCTTTGAGAAAGTAAAGAAGACGGGCTATGATGGCCTGATATTCATGAATATCTCACCAAAGGCATTGATATTCTCTGAATACATTCCGACTGTAAGGGGTATGGTCAAGCAATACGGCATAGACCATTCAAAGATCGTCTTTGAGATAACGGAGAGGGACACTGTAAAGAACCTCCGCCTCATCGAGAAGTTTGTGGATGAGCTCAAGTCCGAGGGCTTCAAGTTTGCTGTGGATGACTTCGGCTCTGGATTCTCCTCGTTCCAGTATATAAAACACTTTCCGATCGACTTTGTGAAGCTCGAGGGTGAATTCATCAGGGGATTATCGACAAAGGGGATAGTGGACAAGGTCATAGCCGAGAGTATCGCAACATTCTGCAAGGGTGTCAACATCAAGACCATAGCGGAGTTTGTTGAGAATGAGGAGACCCTGGAGGCCGTCAAAGAGATGGGAATCGATTATGTCCAGGGTTACTACATAGGAAGACCAACCGCTGACTTAATCTAACTTCGTTATCTTTATCTTCTCTATCCTCCTGCCGTTCATCTCAAGAATGAGAAACCTGAGGCCCTGATACCTGAGCTGTTCTCCAACCTTTGGAAGATGACCGAACAGGCCGAATAAGAACCCACCGATGGTATGGAACTCCTCGCTCTCGAGCTTAACACCGATGAGTTCATTCACCTCGTCTATCTCTGTGGAGCCTGAAACGACAAAGGTGCTCTCATCTATTATCTCGATCTCCCTCTCGGCCTCTATCGCCTCAAACTCATCCTGGAGCCCTCCAACGATCTCCTCCATGATATCCTCAAGCGTTATCAGGCCTGCGGTGCCACCGTGTTCATCAACCACTATGGCTATCTGGAACTTGTTCTTCTGCATATCATCAAGAAGGGCCGTCACCATCTTGCTTTCAGGTATGTAATAAGCCTCTTTTATAAAACCCTTGATGGGTGTCTGAGGGGTGACCTCCTCCTCGGCCATCCTCTTGACTATACTCTTCACATAAAGCACCCCGATTATATTGTCCACATTGTCCTTTATAACAGGATACCTTGAATAGCCCTTCTCTGCCACAAGTTTGAGGACATCTGCAACAACCGCATCCTCGGGGATTGCCACTATCTCTGTTCGTGGCACCATGGCCTCAGAGACCTTCTTATCTCCGAACTCAAAGACATTGTGGAGCATCTTCTTCTCCTCTTCCTCGATCGCCCCCTCCTCCTCTCCTATGTTTATCATCGCCTTCATCTCCTCTTCGGTCAGAAACTGGGGTGTGGGCTTTATCTCTCCACCAAAGAGCCTGATTATAAAGTTTGAAGACTTCCTGAATATCCAGACAACAGGAGAGATCAACCTCATGTATAACTGGATTGGCCTTGCCATTGCAAGGGCGATCCCTTCGGCATGGCTTGCCGCAAAGGTCTTTGGTGCAAGCTCTCCGAATACAACGGTGAGGAAGGTCATCACGATGGTTGCAACTATAATCCCCACCTCCTCACCGAATATATAAAGGGCAAGGGCCGTGCCAAGGGATGTCGCAAGGATGGTAAATAGGTTGCCTGAGAGTATCACCACACTGAAGAGCCTGTCGTGCTCATCCCTTATCTTCTGGACGATCTCTGCATTGACATTGCCCTTCTCTATCAGGCTCCTGAGCTTTATCCTGTTGACGGCAATAAAGGCGACCTCGGAGCTTGAGAGGACGGCTATAATAATCAGGCAGAGTATGATGATTAAGAAACTTAAAGGGTCAGGATCCATGGATCACAAACCAAGATTCGCTATAACGGCATCAGCCACCCCTGATGTGGTTGCTGCAGTAGGATCATCAGGAGAAGGCTTCATGTCGTATGTAACCGATCTCCCCTCCTTTATCACCGAAGCTATAGAGGCCTCAAGCCTGTCCGCCGCTTCCTCCTCTCCAAGGTGTCTGAGCATCATGACTCCACTGAGCATCATGGCCATGGGGTTCACCTTATTGAGCCCCTTATACTTTGGTGCACTTCCATGGGTTGCCTCGAACACCGCATAGTCATCCCCGATATTTGCACCAGGGGCAATGCCAAGGCCTCCGATGAGTCCTGCGGCAAGGTCGGATATGATATCCCCATAGAGGTTTGGAAGAACGAGCACATCATACAGCTCAGGCTTCTGCACAAGCTGCATACACATATTATCCACTATTCTGTCCTCAAATTCAATATCAGGATAATCCCCGGCCACACCCCTCGCCACCTCAAGGAAAAGGCCATCGGAGTATTTCATTATATTCGCCTTATGAACCGCTGTAACCTTTCTGCGTCCATTCCTGCGGGCATATTCAAAGGCAAACCTCACTATACGCTCGGTGCCATAAACGGATATGGGCTTTATGCTTATTCCTGAATCGTGCCTTATCTGCCTGCCTGTCCTGCTGTGGATGAATTCTATCAGGCTTCTTGCCACCTCAGAGCCCTTCTCAAACTCGATGCCTGCATACAGGTCTTCGGTGTTCTCCCTTATGATAACAATATCTATGCCCTCATATCTCGTCTTGGCACCAGGGTATGACTTACAGGGCCTGACACATGCATAGAGATCAAGGCTCTGCCTGAGGAGGACATTGACACTCCTGAAGCCTGTGCCAACAGGTGTGGTGATAGGGCCCTTAAGTGCCACCCTGTTCCTCCTGATCGACTCGATCACCCTCTCTGGCAGTGGTGTGCCCTCCCTTTGATACACCTCCTCACCCGCATCCTGGACATCCCAGTCAAACAGGACACCGGTGGCCTCAAGCACCCTCCTTGTTGCCTCTGTTACCTCAGGGCCAACACCGTCTCCAGGGATGAGTGTAACCCTATGCATTCTCGTTATAAGATGGGGTGGCGGTGAGTATCTTTGCGGCTATATGAGGATATGTGGCTATGAACCTCAGTTCATCATCTGTGAGGGGCTTCTGTGTATGGAGGTTTGCATACTGGACAAGCTCAAGGATCTTCCTTGCCTCCCTGTCATCATGGAAGTGAATCCCGAGCTTATCATACACATACCTGAATCCCTTTATCCCTCCATACTCGCCTGTGGTTATTATCCTGCCTGTCTCACACAACTCAGGCTCACCCCTGCCCACATCCTCAGGATCATAGAGCTCATAGTTCCGCCTGTCCTTCAGCGTTCCATCTGCGTGTATGCCTGATTCATGTGCAAAGGCATTTGCACCCACACCAGGCTGATTAATAGGTATCGGGATCCCAAAGGCATAGGATGCATATTTGGCTATCTTCCATGCCTTCTTCAGGTCCACATGCTCATCAATATGAACCTTTTCAGTGAACCCGTGTGAGAACTTGAGGGCCAAGATTGTGGAGACGAGGTCGCAGTTTCCTGCCCTCTCGCCATAACCATTTATAGTGGTATTTATATAGGCATCAACACCACTCTCAATAGCGCCCTGTGCACCTGCAACAGAGACGGCCTCAGCCATACCGAGGTCATTATGGCAGTGCATCTCTATGGGGAACTTCGTCTTCTCTGCGATATATTTTATCCTCCTGTAGATCGTTATAGGGTCATCCGCGCCCAGTGTATCACAGTAACGGAAACGATCGGCACCGTTTTCCTTCCCTGCATTGACAAAATCTATCAGTCTCTCTATATCGGTCCTTGATGCATCCTCTGCATTGATACCCACGGTCTCTGCACCCAGGGACTTTGCCGTCCTCAGTGCCTCCACCATTGATTTCAGGATATCATCAAACGTCTTCCTGCCCTGGAACTTGCCCCTGATCATTATCTCGGATGTGGAGATGGAGATATTCAGGTGCTTAATCTCTGGGCAGTTCTGGAATGTCTTCTCGACATCCTCCTTGACGGCCCTGCACCAGCCCTCAAGATGGAGCCTCTTTATAACCCCCATCTTTGCAAGCTCAAGGTTTGCATTTATGTAATTCACCTCGTGCCTGAGCGTTGGGAAGCCGATCTCACTCTGGAATATGCCCATCTCATCAAGGTATATATTGAGCATGGTCTTGGCAAGCTTGCTCAACAGTATCCTTGAGGTCTGGACACCATCCCTGTTGGTGACATCTATGAGGTATATCTTGTTCATAGAGATATATTAAACCATATCAAAAACAGATTTACAATACCACCTGAGCTTTACAAAATCCTCTGCCTTGGTTAAAATCTGTGTGGGAGAAAGAAATGTCCATATCCAGGTTCTTACTAAGGAATATCAACATCATAAATATCATTCTGATCCTTGGTCTCATCACCTTTCTTATAGTGTTCGTCATCCCCTCTTATAAGGCAGATATTACAACCATATCCACCACTAAAAACAAGACAATACTAAAGGATGATAGGATTAAAGAGCCTGTTAAAAGGGAGTCCCCACAGCCTACAGAGTATACCATCATAGCAGAGAAGAACCTCTTCCATCCTGAGAGGAGGCTGGTCATATCAAAGGGTGGTGGTCAGCCCTCCCATAAACCCGAATTCGTCCTCTACGGCACCTTACTTGCAGGGAATGTGAAGGTCGCCTATATGGAGGATGTCAAGTCCCCCCTTACCACCCGAGGCAGGGGGAAGAGACAGAGGGCATTGCATATCGGAGAGGAACTGAGTGGATATGTCCTGAGTGAAATATACAATGACAGGGTTGTAATGGTAAAAGGAGACGAAAGGATAGAGGTAGGCCTGTTAGACCTCACATATAAAAGGAGAGGCGAGCCCAAGAAACCCTCAACAGAAAAGCAGAAGATCCAGGGGAAGAAACAGAAAAAGCCTGTAACACGGCCTGCCACTAATAAAAGGAAAAGGCCCTTCCCACCAAGGCCCGAAAAGCCCCGTGGACTTCTTGAAGAAAGGAACCCTTTTAAGAGAACTGATTAAGAGAGGAAATCGCTGATCAATCCAGCTATCTCGTCAATCCCTTGGGGCTCTTTATTAATATCTGCATTGGTTATAAACAGATGGGCATCATCATAGGTATGTGCACCCTTGAAGTGGGTTACACCAAACACAGCATCCCTATTCACCCCACCCTTCAAGTCAAAGCCATGGTTGGGCAATAGATACATATCAGGACCATCATGGATATAAGGGCCACTGAAGATATCCTTCTTGAGAAATATCCTGTTTATCACCTTCTCTCCATTATAAGTCAATCCTTCAAGCTCCTTCTTCAACTCTTCCACCAGGGTCATGGCATCTGAGGCCCTTATTGCCCCTTTTCCGTATCTATCCTGATAATGTATGTATATTCGAGAAGGATCGAGACAGAATGCCTTGGTCTCTGGTGTTATCCCCTTCAATCCGTCGGAATCATCAAGCCTCAGGTAACCCTTCTCAATAAGCCACCGGTTTAGATACACCTCGGTCTTAATGGTCGTGAAACCATGATCTGAACAGGTCATAAATACAGCATTATCTCTTAAGGCCTTCTTCGCAATATGACCAATAAAGCGGTCTAACTCTCTGTAAAATCTCTCAAATATCTCAAAATATCTTCCCTCCCTTGCCGAATCAAAGAAGAAGTGGTGCAGACGATCTGTCTCTGTAATGGCGCATATGAATAGCTGCCAGTCTTCATTATCGTAAAGATACTCTATCGCCCTCTTCCTTCTTTCAAATGTCTCGAAGAGGTCCTTAAAGAATGCATCGGGGTCTCTGGGGGCTATCTTTGTATTGACATCTATCCTGTAATCGATCTTCTTGAGAAAATTGAACACATCCTCAGGATATGTGGCCTTCCTGAGATCGAGTGCAACAAATCCACTCACCATCACACCATCCATCTCTCTTGCAGGATAGGTCTGCGGGATATTAAACACCACGGCCCTCACACCAAGCCTCTCCCAGATGGGTCTCTCTTTGAGGGAATAGAAGTTGGGGAAGGTATATTCATATGTCCGTGGATCTATCTCCATGAAACCATATATGCCGTGTTGTCCTGGATTGCTGCCTGTTATAAAACTACTCCATGCAACTGATGAAACCTCTGGTAGAGAGGATTTTATCTTCAACAGTTCCCCATCTTTACATAATTCAGTAAGTTCGGGCATTACCCCTCTCTCCATATAGTCTATAAGCAGACTATGCGGGACACCATCAAGGCCCATGACCACAACCTTCCTTTTAGATGCCCTCCTTTTCTTGAAGAAAGTTAACAACCCCTCTTCCCCTCCGAAGGATTTAAAATTACATAGTAAACTTAAAAACTTATTATAAAAATATAGAAGGTCATAATTCCATACCTGTCATGATTTAATTGACTTTCAGCATATCCAGTGATATACTTTCTCTCAAATGATGCATAAGTTAAAGATAGCCCTCCTTGCATGTGTGATAATGATCTTTGGATGTTCAACCCCTGGAATAAAAAAAGATGTCTCCGTTGTCTCACCAGAGGAGGTCCCCGAAAAGATCAAACCTGTCAGGCTCTCCGAATTTACAATAGGTCCAGGCGATACTATTGAAATAATGGTATGGCGACATAACGACCTGAGCAAGAAGATAAGGGTTGACCAGTATGGTAGACTCGTCTATCCTCCCATTGGAGAGATAGAGGTTAATGGTATAAGTATCTCTCGGTTACGGGATATAATAAAAGAAGGTCTATCAAAATACTTTGTTGATCCCAAGGTCAGCATCTCGGTTGTGTCCATTTATAGTCAGAAGGTTTATGTCCTGGGTGAGGTGAAAAGGCCGGGGGTCTTCAACTTTACCATGCCGATCAGGGCCATTGAGGCTGTATCACTCGCAGGTGGCTTCACACCAGATGCAAAAGGTGAAAGTGTCATTGTGATCAGAGGGGACAGGAAGAAACCCGAACTGATAAGGCTTGACCTTGAGAGTGTATTTAAAGGAGGAAATATTAAGCAGAACATCTATCTTCAGGCCGGAGACATTGTATATGTTCCGAGCACATACATCTCTGATGTGAGCAAATTCGCGAGATATCTCAGTGATATATTAAAACCTGTACTCATGCTGGAGGCCGGGATTATACGCAGCCCTCGTGTAGAGGATATAATCCAATAACAACTCTGTCCTTATATATCTGGACACCCACTCTGAGGGTTCCCCTTCGGTCGCTATTTTCAGAAGAATGGATACAATAGTGATAGACAGATACAGAGAAGGCGATGAGGAAGGGATAAACGCCCTCTATAATGAAATCTTCAATAAAAGTCGTGACCTGAAGGAATGGAGGTGGAAATTCTGTGAAGGACCTGTTGATTCAAGACCCTTCATCATCCTTGCCAGAGGTGGAGACAGGATAGTGGGCCAATACGCATGTATAGCGACCTTTATAAAGTATTTTGACAGGGAATTGAAGGTGCTCCAGCCTGTTGATAACATGATTCATAAAGACTACAGGGGTGGTGCTAAAGGCCTACAGGTGCAAATGCTTGAAATGCTGGAAGAGACCGCATCTCAAATGATGATCCCGCTTGGCATTGGCTTTCCTAACAGACAGGCCTATATCGTTGGTAAGAGACTCTTAAAATATAGAGACCTTTTTACCATCGAACACCTTCTGAAGAGACTCTCCTTGAGGATCGCTGTTAAAAGAAGGCTTAATATTGCACCTTTAATTTATGTCATAGAGGCTGTAACCAGACCCTTGATACGGATTTCTATCGCAAGAGGTATAAGGAAACTAAAAGGTGTTGAATATAAGTGGACTGATAAATTAGACAAAAGGATTGATGCATTCTGGGAGGTAATTCGCAACCAATATAACATCATGATAAAACGGGACTTTTTATACCTCAACTGGCGATACTGCCAGAACCCTGACAGCAAGTATAAGATTCTACTGGCAGAGCGCAATGGTGATATAATCGGTCTGTTGATAGTAAAATGTGAAGAAATCAAGGATATAAAAGTAGGCTTTATCATGGAATGCCTCTCGCTAAAAGAGCCTTTCTTAATGGAGGGACTTATAAGAAAGGGCTTACTGTATTTATCCGATAAGGGAGCTGATTACGCCGTGATAAGGATTGCGCCTAAGGACCCGATTAAAGATACACTCAAGAGAATCGGTTTTTTAAAGAAGGAAGTGATGTGGGATCATTATTTTGTATACAAAAGAAACTCTGATGTGGTAGAGGAGTCCGTCCTGCGTGATCAATCCAACTGGCACATAAGCTTCGGAGACTGCGAGGCAATGTAAAATGAGAGACAGAAGAAACATACTTTTCATTCTTATAGATTGCCTCAGGGCGGATGTATGTTTTGATAAAAACAGGACCGTTAAGACACCCGTAATCGACTCCCTTATAAAGAAAGGTACGGCCTTTACCCAGACTGTCTCTGTTGCAAGTATAACACTACCAAGTGTTGGTAGTATCTTGACAGGCGTCTATCCTTTTCTGCACGGTCTAACAAATTTTACAATGATCAACCCAAACTGTGTTACTCTGCCCGAATTACTACAGGAGGCAGGATATAATACCTATGCAATGGTTTCTGGGCCACTGATCGAGTCTCGAGGTGTCTCAAGAGGATTCCACAGATATTTATACAGGAACCGCAACGAGAGTCTATTCGGCCCCTGGGGCAAGGAGCTCATCACGGCCTTACAGACCAAACAACTAAGGGAACCTTGGTTCCTATTCCTTCATCTGTGGGAGCTCCATGTACCAAGGAAGGTGGTAAGGGCCTTTGATTCTAATACATATGGGAAAAACCTCTATGAAAGGTCCCTCGCGTCCATTGACTACCATCTTGGGGATTTAATGGGCTCATTGGATCAGGATAAGACCATCATATTCCTCCATGGTGACCATGGAGAAAACCCAAATTACCCCGGTCCCTTACTCCGACTATTTTTGAATATCTTTTATGGAGATAACAAAAAAGGAAGGGGCGCCTTTAAGAATGCCTTTCTCAAGCTTATCCGAAGACTCCGATCATATAAATCATCCTCTGGCTTTACACTCGGTCACGGAAGATATCTCTATGACTTTCTTGTAAGGATCCCCCTCATTGCGGTTGGAAGGGGTATATTCCCGGAAGGAAGGATGGTCAATACTCAAACCTCTCAGGTGGATATCCTCCCCACGATTATTGATTGTCTGGGATTATCAGGCCGTATACATCAAAGGATTCATGGGAGGAGTCTCATGCCCCTTATAAACAGCGACTCCTCTATAGATGAAAGGCCCGTATATTTGCAGACCGGAAGATATCAGGGGATAAGGACAGGTAGATGGAAATATATTTTTAACAAATCCAACCCCTCTGCCTCCGAGCTGTATGATCTTGTCTCTGACCCTCAGGAGAGAAAGAATGTTATCACAGATCATCCAGAGATAGTAAAAGAACTGGAGGAGATACGGTGTAAAATCCTCTCAGACGACCTCGGTATACATAGACAGGTTCTCAGGCTTTCCGAGAGGGAACGGGCCATGGTGGAGGAGAATCTTAAAGAACTTGGTTATTTATAAATTTATACCTTGAAGATTGCCCATAGAATTGCAAAGAACACCACATTTATCTTTGTGTCAGGAATACTGACGAGGGCGATTAATCTCGTCTTTATCGTTTATGCTGCCAGGAGACTGGGGCCCTCTGACTTCGGTATTTATACTCTCCTCATGACCATAAAATTCTTCTTCTCTTTCTTCCTCGACTTCGGAATAGCACCCATGGCAATCAGGGAATTATCCAGAAATAGAGGGGGGAGACAGGAACTCTTTAACCATATCCTGACACTGCGTGTGACACTCTCGATTATTTTCCTGCCCATAGTATTCGCTATCGTTAACCTGCTTGACTATGAAGAAAGGATAAAGATTCTCGTATATATTATAACGGCCGCCTTTATATTTAATGCCTTCTCAAGTTCCTTCAGGATACTCTACTATTCCATCGAGAGGATGGAAACACCGTCCATTATAAATGTAATCGTCTCTATACTTACAGCCTCGGTAAACATAGCCATCCTTTATCTCGGATATGGCTTGACAGGCCTCGTTCTGGTAACCCTCTGTGGAAGGGTTGTGGGTGCGATCATCTCAGGCATATGGGTCAGGATGAAAATCCTCAAATACAGGCCTGCCTTTGATACCAAATTATGGATTGATCTCCTGCGACAGGCCTTCCCCTTTGGCCTGATAGGACTTCTCAACAGACTCAACAGACACCTGACCATACTCCTCCTCTCAAAGATACAGGGGCCTTATCCACCTGATACAGCTATGGGACTGTACGCCCCTGCACAGCGGGTGGCAACATCATTCAGGCCCCTGATACGGAGCCTTAAGGTCGCATCCCTCCCCACCATTGCCGACAAGATTGATAAAAGAAACATCATCAAGAAGATAACCGAAAAGATCACTCTCTTTTCACTCCTCACCGTGAGCATCCCTCTGCTTGTAAGTGCCCTGTTCTTCTCGCGTGACCTCATGACCTTCCTCTTTGGTGAAGATTATATCCACTCTTCGGCTGTCTTTCTCATTCTTGGCATTGCAAATGCGATCTACTCCTTCAATGCCTCATTAACATCAACCCTTTCAGCCACAAGGGATATATACAGATTTGTACCATGGGCCATATCCTCGGCCTTGATCACCCTCATCCTCTGCATAGTGTTGATCCCCATAATGAGTTTTAACGGGGCAGCGATAGCGGTTCTGGCAAGCAATCTGTTCAGGTCTGTTTCAGTTCATATCGTGATGAAAAGGATAATGGGCATAACCGTAGGTTTCTCGGTTTTTAAAAGGCCCCTTGCTGTATTATTTTTTATCTCTACAGTCTGTATAATATTAAATGGCCTGAATCTTGGCTTTATCCTTAGGGCAATTATTACATTATCTGTATATGTGATATTTTTATTGATATTCTTCAGAGATGAATTCTTTGTATTTAAAGATGCCTTTCTAAAAAGAGACACCGATACCGAACTATGAAGAAGACAATATTGATATCATCAATCCCCGTAGTATTGGCTATAGTGATATTTCTCTACTTAACAGGGATCGATCCTCAGAAGATCATACCAGAAAATTATAAATCCAGAACTCGTATAGAACAACAAATATCCAACAACGATCTTACTTTTCCACAATCACCATGGCCTCTATTCCAGGGGACACAAACACGTAATGGCAGGAGTCACTTTGTAGGACCACAAAAACCTGCTATTAAATGGTCTCGATATTTTCCCAGTCTCCTGATCGCCTCTCCTGTGATTGGCAATGATGGAACAATTTATATCAGCACTTATGAGTCCTACTTATACGCACTCGAACCGAGTGGCAGGATCAAATGGAGGTTCCCAACACGTGACACGATCCAAGGAGCACCTGCAATTGCCAGTGATGGCACTATCTATCTACCATCCACGGATCACTGCTTATATGCCATCTGGCCTGATGGAACAGTCAAATGGGTATTTACAACAATGGGGCGTAATAGCTCCTCGCCACTTATAGATAGAGATGGGACAATATATTTTGGCTCCCACGATGGGAGTCTTTATGCCCTGAATCCTGATGGTAGTAAGAGGTGGGCACTAAACATAGGAAGGACCTCTACATCCTCACCCGCACTCTCCAAAGAAAACATCCTGTACATAGGAACATATAAGGGCATCCTTTATGCGATAACCAAAGACGGCACCGTTAAGTGGAAGTATAAACTCGATGGAGGCACCAGGGCCACCCCTGCGATAGCAGAAGATGGAACCATCTATATCGGGACAAGGCGAGGAACCATCTACGCATTTTATCCTGAGGGCAAACTGAAATGGAGGTTTAATACCGGTGGAGATATCAGGGCCTCTGCTGCTATTGGAAAAGACGGTACTATTTATATAGGCTCATGGGATAAGAATCTATATGCCCTGACACCCTCTGGCAAACTGAAATGGAAGTTTAATACAAAAGGGGTGATCGAAGCACCTGCTATTGTGGCAGATGACGGAACAATCTATTTTGCCTCCATAGGTGACAGGATTTATGCCCTCAATCCTGACGGAACGCTCAAATGGAAGGGCTTCCCGGGCATGTTTTTTACCCCTCCGGTTATAGCCCCTGACGGAACACTGTATATTGGCAGAGAACAGCGCTTATTGGCTATTGGCAAACCATTACCAGAGGTCAATATCCTTCTTGACCAAAGGAGATACAAGACAGGGAGTAATCTCATCTTTACAATATCGATCATTAACAGGGCAGTCGAAGATTATAATGTGGATTTGAAGGTCTTTGTAATAGGGCCAAATCACCAACAGATATCACTCGATAGAGATATCCTTATTTTATTACCTGCAAATAGCCTAAAAAGGACTATTAAATATGCCCTTAAAAAGAAAGGACAATACATAATCACTGTAAAATTGATCGATTCAACAAATGGTGATGAACTTATCAAAAAGACAACCACCTTTTATGTAGAATAGGCATTTTAAAAAATGTTTGATCTTAAGAAAGCACGACACCTTCTATTCATCCACCATCTCCTTGCAATTGGTGATGCGATCTTTTTGTCACCTGTGTTCAAAACCATAAAAGATAACATCCCGGGTAGTCATATAACAATATTGACCAGAGAATATATAGTAGATTTTCTAAGGATGATTCCGTGCATTGACAGGATTCATACTATAGAGTCCCTATTCGATAGGGATGATATGAAGATAAAAGCGGTTCTCAACCTTATACGATATTTCATGAAAAACAGATATGATTATATCATATTAAGGAACGATCCCAGGACCCCCCATTGGAGGAAAATCTATATCGCCACGCGCCTGAGTTATTCAAAAACGCTATCCATTGCCCCATACCTTGCCGAGCATGTCAACGAAAAGACGCACATCGTTGATACATACAAACTTATTCTGGAGACTCTTGGATTTAAGGTAAACTGGGAAAAAGAGCTTTATATAAAAATGGACGCTCATTGCAGGGAGAAGGCCTTGGATCATCTGAGATCTGCCGGTATCTCTGGAGAAAAACCCATTATAGGTATATGTCCTACAAGTGGACTAAACATAAAAAGCTGGGGCATTGAAGATGTTACAAGATTATGCGAATCACTGGATATAGATGCCGATATAGTCATCTTCTCTACAAGGATGGAGGCCTTTGATGTAATGTCTAAACATACAAAAGGAATCGGCATGGTCGTCGGAAACACAACATTTGAGAACCTTATAGGCCTGATCTCACACTGTAGCCTCTTCATAGGGGTAGACACGGGTCCTACACACATTGCCGCTGCATTAAAGATACCAACCATCGGACTATATGGCCCGACATCTGAGATCATCACGGGCCCCTATGGAGAGATGTGTAGAACTATCCGGAGTACGATAGATTGTCAATATTATAGACCCACCTCTCCATTTTCGCCGAAGGAGGATACCCAGGTATGCTATATTAAAGATAGATGTTACAGAAACGGTATCAGCTCATGTATGGAATTCATAGAAGTTGATGATGTCTTGCCTGCTGTGTATGAAATGCTAAAAAATTCTAAAGGAGTGAAAGATTGAATAAGAGAGTAGCAATCATCGGTATAGATGGAGGAACGTTTGATATAATTCTCCCATTGATTAATAAGGGTCTGCTCCCAAACATCGGGAGTTTTTTGAGCGATGGTTCATGGGGAACCCTCGCATCCACAATCCCGCCCATTACCATGCCAGCCTGGCCAACACTAATCACAGGTGTAAACCCTGCAAGACATGGAATCTTTTATTTTAAATGTAATACTCATGAAACATACGATGAAGGGCCTCTGGTCAACTCATCATATCTTAAGGTAAAGAGTGTCTGGGAGATGTTGAGTGAGTATGAAAAAAAACTAATTGCTGTTGCTGTTCCAACAACCTATCCACCAATACCTGTGAATGGCGTGATGATATCCTCAATAAGACCAGCACACCAAGAACAGATAAAGACCTATCCTCCTGAGATAGGGGAGGAGATTACCAGGGTCTTTGGCCTTGAGAGGATAAAGGTTGAAAAATTAAATATAAAGAGGTTAAGACGCAATATGAGGTATTCTGAAAGGAGTCAGGTCTTCTCCAGGTTTCTCACATTCCACCTCGCAGGAATTGAAAAATTGGCCGATATGGTCACATACTTAATGGATAAAACTGACTGGTCCTTCCTATTTGTTGTCTTTCAATCATCTGATGTGGCCCAACACTTCTGCTGGGCCCTAATGGACAAAGAACACCCAAATCACGACAGGAAACTGGCGGAGAGGTTTGGTGAGATAATTTATGAGATCTATAAAAAGATCGACGGAGCAATTGGCAGGATCATTGAAAAGGCTGGCAAGGATACTACCTTCATAATAGTCTCTGATCACGGCGCAGGTCCTGTGCATAAGGGATTGTATCTCAACAACTGGTTATTAAAAGAGGGGTTTCTTACTCTGAAGAATCAGAGACGGTATCGAATCAGGATAAAAAAGACAAGGCTTGAAAATATCTTGAGAAGATTACGGATGGATGTGATATCCGAAAGGCTCCCCAGGTCCCTTGCCTCCCTATCTTTACCGGTTATTAAAAAACAGATGTTGCCTCCCCATGAAATCATTGACTGGAGCAAAACAATTGCTTATGCAACAAGAAATGGTATAAACATCAATCTTAAAGGCAGGGAGCCCGAAGGGATAGTCGATTTGAATGAGTACGATAAGGTGGTCGATACCATCAAGGCAAGACTGGAGGAGTTTGTAGATCCAGAGACCGGCAAGAATGTTGTGGAGAGGGTATATAAAAAAGAGGAAATTTACAATGGCCCGTATATTAATGATGCAAATGATCTGTATATAGCAACAGGAGACTCCCTTTATCTCCCCTTAAAGATTATAGACAATGGGGATATCATCAGGAGGCTCTCACCAAATGCAGTAAGTGGACATCATATAAACAAAAGAGAGGGTATCTTTTTGATAAAGGGTCCACATTGTAAAAGAAACAACAGGCTAAATGGCCTGAGCATAGTTGATGTGCTACCCACCGCCATTTATCTCCTGGGGCTCGATATCCCTGAGTACCTTGAAGGGAGGGTTATAACAGAGGCTATCAAGGAGGATACTCTCAAGAACAACCCACCACGTTATGTCAGGATGGATCCATCAAGCAAAATAGAAAAAGGACGGTTGAGCAAGGAAGAGATGGCAGAACTCGAGGCTGAGTTGAAGAATCTTGGATATATTTAAAATTGGCACAGCAGGTAAGATGAAGCTACTGATAATCGGCTTAGACGGCGCAACCTTTGATATAATAAAGCCTTTGGTCAAGGCCAAAAGATTGCCAAATATAGGGCGGTTGATGGAGCATGGCTGCTGGGGCGAACTACGATCCACAATACCACCGGTCACCCCTCCCGCATGGGCATCCTTTCTCACGGGCAAGAATCCAGGGAAGCACGGACTGTATGGCTTCTACAGCTTTCGGAATGGGGATTATAAAACCACACTCACTACATCCACAGCAATAAGGGCAAGGAAACTCTGGGATTATCTCGATCACCACCATCTATGCCTGGTTGATGTACCCATGACATACCCTCCTGAGGAGATAAATGGTTATATGATATCAGGCATGCCCGTGCCCTCCGAGGATAGTATATTCACCCATCCTCCATCTCTACACACAGAAGTAATCAGAGAGATAGGAGACTATATGATCGATAAACAGCTCAGCACCATGGTGAAGGCATCACCACTTCAGGCCCTGAAGCATCTTTACATATACACCAAGATGAGAAGAGACGTAGCCCTCTACCTGCTGAGTAAAAAGGGTCCTTTTGATGTATTCATGATCGTGTTCAGAGGGACAGACTTTGTCCAGCATTATGCCTTTAAATATCTCGATATCGAATATCGTAAAAAACAACCCTTATTAAGTAAAAAGCTTGACGAGATTATCTATCAGTTCTATGAAAAGGTGGACGAATACATAGGTGATATAGTGCATGGTATGGGAGAGGATAGTGTAGTCATGATTATGTCCGATCATGGGGCCGGCCCAATGAAGAAACGATTCTATATAAATCGATGGCTGAAGAGCAGAGGCTTCCTGAAGGTTAAAAGGGGTGGACGGAGAGAGTCCCTTGGAATAGGACTGAAAAGCCTCTCCGAGGTGCTTCAGAGACTGCAACTCCCTGTAACCAGCCTCTTCCCTCCACCTGTCATAAGAGACCTGAAGATCCCCTATCCAAGGCTCACCAAGCGTCCACCCGAGGAGATAGTCGACTGGTCAGAGACAAAGGCATTCTCAAATCTCAACTGGACAGATGGCATAATCCGCATAAATCTGAAAGGCAGGGAACCAAAGGGTATTGTGGAGGACAGAGAATATGAAGAAGTAAGAGATGAGATCATAAAGGGATTACAGGAGATAAAGGACCCCGATACAGGAGACTCTATAATAGAGAGGGCCTATAAAAGAGAGGAGATATATAATGGCCCTTTTCTTGAACATGCACCGGATATAGTAGTCCTAACAAAAGATACCAGCTATGTCTTTGGCACAAGCCTTGAGGATGGCCCACTCCTTGAAAGGCCCCAAGATCCCTCCCCAGCACCCCACAGGATGAACGGGATCTTCATTGCAAGCGGACCGAATATAAAAAAGAGAGGAAAGGTAGAGGGTCTGAATATAATCGATATAGTTCCGACAGTCCTATACCTACTTGGTGAACCCATCCCTGACGACCTCGATGGAAAGGTAATTAAAGATGCCATCAGTGATGAGTATATAATGACACATCCGATAAGATATATTAATGCTGAGAAGCTGGAGGAGAAGGAAGAGTACAGACTCGCAGATAATGAAGAGGAAAAACTGAAGGAGAGTTTAAGGGCCTTGGGGTATATCGAGTGAATATGAGACATAAAAATATCTTGATACTGGTGGTAGACTGTCTGAGAGGTGATATATTTACCAGATCCAGCCATCGATTAACTCCTTTCATCGACACCTTAAGAGAAAAGGGAACCACCTACATAAATGCCTTTTCTGTTGCCTCTTCAACCACCCCTGCCATTGCAAGCATCATGACAGGCCTCTATCCACCTGTCCATGGCCTCATTGGACTTATGGGGTATAAACTGAAATCTTCCTGCAAGACCCTATCCGAGATCCTCCTGTCAAATGGATACAATACATATGCATTCGTATCAGGCCCACTTATACCAGAGACCTCTCTGAACAAGGGCTTCATAGAGTATCACCATCGCAGGCCAAACGATTATGTTTATACCTCGTTTGGGAAGCGACTGATAAACAGCCTTAGGTCTCTCAAAAGTCCCTGGTTCTGCTTCATCCATCTCTGGGAGGTTCATGTGCCGAGACAGGCCCCGTATACCACCTCTGATAATCTAACCCTATATGAACGGGCCGCATCTTGTCTTGACAGATGGCTTTACGAAAATTTGCTTGAGGCTATTGATCTCCAAGACACCATCGTGGTATTTACCGCCGACCATGGTGAAAGAGACTCTCCATTTATCGACAGTCTCCTTGTCTCTAAAAACTTCCGCAGGATAGACAGGAGACTACATATCAAGAAGAGATTTATGAGCTTCAGAAGAAGATACCTCGCCAACAGGAAGAGGCTCTCTCTCTGGTTTGGACATGGCTATCATCTATACGATTTTCTCATCAAGATACCTTTGATCATTGTGGCCAAGGATGATCTTGGGAGGGCTACCATAAAGGATGAACTGGTATCCCAGGTGGATATCCTCCCGACCCTGCTCGAACTCACAGGCATAAAATCATGTTTAAATATCAACGGTAAGAGCATGATTAATGGCCGCCTGGGAACAGAGAGGGCCTTGTATATAGAGGCTTCCAACCTCACAGCCGACAGCGGTGGCTCATTATGGCTGAAAGGTGTCCGCACGTCGGAGTGGAAGTATATAGTGCCTGCCTTCAATAAGGGTTTAAAAGAGGAGCTCTATAATCTCAGGGAAGACCCGGATGAGAAGAGAAACCTTATCTCCGAGAAGGACGAATATAAAACAAAAATGTTCGGGCTCCTCTGTGATATAGAAAGGGAGATGGACGATTTAAGGAAGATATACTCAGATGAGGCCGTTATGAATGGGGAAGAGATATCAAAGATGAAGAGACTGCTTAAAGAACTTGGATACTTATAATGAAGGTATTTGTCATCGGCATTGACTCGGCAACATTCAGCGTCATCAATCCGCTCAGACAGAAGGGTATGCTTCCAGCCATTGACATGCTCATAAATAAAGGGACTTCGGCATCCCTCCTCTCCACCATACCACCGGTAACACCACCTGCATGGGTATCATTCATGACAGGGGTAAACCCTGGTAAACACGGGGTCTTTGACTTTTACGCCCCTCCTTCATACGGATATGAGAGACCTGTGCTGAATGCTGAGTTCATAAAGTCAAAGACCCTCTGGAGGATCCTGTCGGATTATGAAAAAAGGATTGGTATCATAAACGTCCCGATGACCCATCCACCAGAGAGGGTCAGAGGCTTTATAATCCCTGGTATGCAGTATGGCTATGATGGGCCTGACTTTGCCTATCCCCCATCTATTATGCAGGAGATAAAGGAGAAGATCGGGGATTACAGAGTGGTTTACGGCGATCTTGAGGGGCTGTATACAGACAATCTTGATACCCTGATTAAAGAATGGGATGATATCCTGGAGATTCGTAAGAGGACAGTCCTTTATCTTATGGACAGGTATGAGTGGGACTTCTTCATGGTAGTCTTTTATGTGCTTGATGTAATCCAGCACCACTTCTGGAAGTTTTATGATCCAGCCCATCCACAATATCGAGATAGCAGATACAGGGGTGTGATACCCGAATTTTATAAAAAGGTGGACTCTGCAATCGGTGAGATTATCGAACAACTTGACAAAGAGACAACGATATTCATTGTCTCTGATCACGGAGCCGGACCAGAAAATTCATCATTCTTTATAAACAGTTTTCTTGCCAGAGAGGGGTTTCTGAGCTTTAAGAAGAGCCTCATGCCTCTATGGAGGTTTCGATGGCCACACCTCTCCTATAAGATCATCAGGAGACTGGGCTTCAGGGGGATCACTTGGGTGGTCCCGCTGAATCAGCTTACCAGCCTTGGCAGGGTGATCGATCCCCGAGAGGGGCTCAATATCCCTTATTTTATCAGATGGGATAAGACAAGGGCATATGCTGGTAATCACACAGAGCAGGGGATATATATCAATCTCAGGGGGAGAGAACCATATGGCATAGTGGAACAGGGCAGAGAGTATGAGAAACTGCGGGATGATATCATAGGGAGACTGAAAAAGGTGAATGGCTTACAGTTCGAGATTTATAAAAGGGAGGATATCTATGACGGTAGATATACCACATATGCCCCTGATATCATCATAAAAAAGATCAATGATGGAGAATGCATAATGCAGAAGGAGTTTTACCACAGGGATATGCTCGTGGATGCCTATAAGACTTCAGGCACCCATAGAGAAGAGGGGGTATTTATAGTCCACGGTAGACATATAAGGCAAGGACTGAGGATTAAGAGTCCCAATATCATCGATATGGCCCCTACGATCCTTTATACCATGGGACTGCCTGTCCCTGAGGATATGGATGGTCGCGTCCTGACAGAATGCTTTGAAGAGACATTTACAGAGGGCAATCCTGTAAGGATAAGCAGAACACCAATGGACACTTCTGACAGGGAGAAGTCNGGTCTCTATTCGCCTGAGGACTCAGAGAGGATGAAGGGCATCCTGCGGNGGCTTGGATACTTTGGCTGATGAGGAGCCTTCTGAGATATCTCTATAGATACATACTGCCGGAGAGGATAAGACCGTATATCGACGTCTTTCCCAGCCTGAGGGGGCCTACCCGCATAGAGAAGATCCTCAACGAAAAAAACATCCTCATCCTCTCGCCCCATCCTGATGACGACATAATAGCCTGTGGAGGCACAATCCATAGAAGCATAGAATCAGGGGCCCATGTGACCACCGTATATCTGACTGATGGCAGAAAGGGGAACCCCCGATATCCTGAGGATGAACTGATACGGCTCAGGCAGGAGGAGGCCAGGACTGCCTGTGGGATTATAGGGGTGCAGAGGATGATATTTATGGGGAATGTTGATGGTGAGCTCTCTGTCTCCGAGGAGAACGTAGAGAGGCTTTATAATATATTTAGAGAATATGCCCCCGAAGCCGTGATACTCCCCTTTTTCCTTGATAACCACCATGACCATCTTGCAACAAACCACCTGATTCTGCATTTGCTGAAAACACACCGATTCTCCTTTATGTGTTATGCATATGGGATATGGACACCTTTAATACCAAATATGTTGCTGGATATAACCGATATAGTTGATATAAAAAGGAGGGCCCTGTCTGCCTTTAAGACACAATTAGAGGTGTTTGATCTGATCGAGCTCTCGCTCTCCATATCAAGATACTGTGCGTTCATCCACGGCAATGGAAAGGGCTATTATGAGGGCTTTGTGGCCTGCTCAGCCGCTGAATACAGGAGATTGATGGAAATATCTCGATGAAGATACTCCATATAAATAGTGCCCCTGTATATGGTGGTGCCGAGATATACCTCAAGGGCCTCTGTGCATTGCTTTCAGAGAAGGGTCACGACTCTATATTCTGCTATACTACCTATGCCCCTGATGGCTATAAAAGGGAGAGAAACGAATACTTTATAGGGGAGTCTCAAGGGGTGAGGACAGGCCTTGGGGCTATAAAGAGACTCCGGAGGATTATTAACTACGAAAACCCTGATATAATCCATCTCCACAGTGCAGACTACAATACAAGCCCACTGGTTATAAGGGCGATGAAGAGGATGAGACCAACCGTCTATACCGTGCATAACATCCTGGGCTTCTGTCCCAAGGACCCTGGTGCTGAGAGGCTGGAGGACAGATCACGGATACTCTCAAGCACAAAAGGGATATGTGATCGTCCGGTTGATCTTTCGTGTCTAAAGAGTAAATGCATAAATAACAGAGGGCCTGATAGGATATATACATTGTTATTGAGGCTGTGGAAGATACACGAATATAAGAGACTGGACAGGATCGTTGTGCATAGCAGGTTTGTAAAAGAGACCCTGTTACGGCAGGGCTTCCCCAAGGAGAAGATCTCCCTTGTAAAGATGTTTATCCCTGTCGAGAGGCAGTGGCAGAGAGAGCCGGTATCGAGTGAGCGTGATAAGGCTATTCTTTTTATCGGCTCATTATCAAGGGCAAAGGGTATATTTGAATTTGTAAGGGCCCTGAACATGATAAGGGACATAAAGTATAAGGCGATAATAGTGGGTGATGGATACTGTTACAGAGAGGTCCGTAGAGATATAGAGAGGATGAATCTATCGGAGAAGGTCATCTTAAAAGGTTGGGTGTCTCACGAGATGCTCCACATCTATTACAACATGGCCTCTGTGGTGGTTATGCCAACCATGTGCCCTGAGGCCCTTGGGTTTGTCGGCATAGAGGCCATGTATTTTGGCAAACCGGTCATAGCCTTTGATTCAGGAGGGATCAATGAGTGGTTAAGGCACGGCAGCAACGGATACATCGTACCTTTTAACGATGTAAAGGGGTTTGCAGATGTAATAAGGCATACCCTTGAAGATGACAGGATGAGACTCAAACTCAGTGAGAATGCGATCGTGATGTCCCAGGAGTTTCTGCATAGGGATCGTCATATCGAGAGGATATTGGAGATTTACAGGGAGGCGAAGAGATAAAGGTCTGCATTGACATAACCCATATCGGCGTCAGGACCGACGACATAGGCGGGGTCTACCACTATATACTTAACTATATTGAGTTCCTGAAGAGGCTTGACCCAGAGAACGAATACATCCTGCTTATAAACGCCTTCAGGAATATCAACCACGAGATGATCCATAACCTCAGGCAAGGCATAAAAGGAAGGGACAACTTCAGACTGAAGCTGGTCAGACTCCCACAGAGGGTATGGCGTGCCCTGGATATCCCTGTTGAGACATTCACAGGTATGATCTCACTCCTTCATGGTCTGAACAGCGAGCTGTTACCCTCAAGATGCAGAAGCGTTGTTACAGTGCATGACCTGAGGGCATTGGAGTTTGAGGACAAGACGCTCTATGGCCCTTTACTTGCTCACGAGGAATATAAAAGACGGAGGGACTTCTTTCGTAGAAGGCTGCAACTCCTCCCCTGGTCACTGAAGAAGGCCAAGAGAGTCATCTCCATATCGAACTTTACAAAGAAGCGAATCATAGAAAATTTTGGTATACCAGAGGAATCTATCGATGTGGTATATCATGGTGTATCCACCATCTTTAAGAAGACAGAAGACGAGGAGATAATAAAACAGATAAAGGAGAAGTTTAATATCCGTAAAGAGTATCTACTATATGTGGGTAAGCTTGATCCGATGAAGAATATCGAAAGATTAATAGATGCATTCAGACTGATAAGAAGGGACTTTGATGTAATGCTTGTCCTGTCCGGCCCTTGCTCACTATACAGAAGAGTTATAGAGGCAAGGATCAAAGATCAAAACCTTTCTGATGATGTGGTATTCACAGATTATGTCATATCAGCCGACCTCGTCGCCTTGTATAATGGTGCCACTGCCTTTGTCCTACCTTCACTCTATGAAGGCTTTGGCTTACCCCTTATCGAGGCCATGAGATGTGGATGCCCTGTGATAGCATCAAATGTAGGGGCCATACCAGAGATAGTGGGGGACTCTGCTGTATTGTTCGACCCCCTCTCAGAGGAAAAAATGGCATATGCTATAGCAAGCGTCCTTTCTGATAAAAGACTCAGGGATAGATTGATAAATTCAGGGCTCTGCAGGGCCCAATCCTTTACATGGGAGAAGACCGTCACCGAGACCATAGGAGTTTACAGGAGATGTCTAAGTTAAAAAAACTCCTCATTATCACTCCCCAGGACTACAGAGGGTATTCAAATTTCAGACTCCACCACATAGTCTCTTATTTCAAGAAGAGGTGTGAGGATATAACAGTACTTTATCGGTATCATATAAGAAAAGAAAAGAGAACATTATTGCAATCCATAGGCTCCCTATTTTTGGTTAACCTCCTCTTTGAGAGGGATGATAACCTCACCCTTATCAGAATCGATCCCCTCTTGAATCATAAACACAGCCTTGGTCTTGGCATGCTCAGGATTACGGACCCATACACCATTGGAGAGAATAAATTAAAGAGGTTTGCAAGCTGGGGGTTGAGTCTATTGGGTATATTCCCTGATATCCTCATCACACCCTCTCTTTTATTAACTTATCTCCTGAAGTTGAGGGCAAAATACGATGTTATCATCGGACAGGGTCCTTGGGAGATGGGCCTTGGATGCATCTTGAAGAAACTCGGCAGGGCGAGGCTCCTTGTATACGATGACAGGGACTATGAACCAGGCTTTATCACCACCAACAGGCTCAGGAGATACATAGTTGCAAAGATGGAGAGGGCTATGTTAAAGAGGGCTGATCTGGTGATCTGCATAGGCAACAGGCTCGCATCGCTCAGAGAGGCCGAGACAGGAATAAAGCCTGTAATAATCCCCAATGGTGTAGATTATGCCCTCTTTAGAGGGGCACAGGAGAAGATCCCCCATCCTCCAACCCTGTTTTATATGGGGTATGTAAACCCATGGAGTGGGCTGGATATCGTGGTAGAGGCCCTTCCGGGCATCAAAAGGGTGATCCCCGCCATTCGCCTCTTGGTAGCAGGGCATGTTGATGAAAACTACCTTGCCCTCCTGCTCAAGAGGATAAGGGAACTGAATCTTGAAGACAATTTTCGTTATCTTGGTAGATTGGAGTATCATGAACTCATAAATCCCCTCAGGGAGAGTGACATCGGTCTTGCTATATCAAGGCCTGTTGAATTAAGGAGGTATGCATTCCCCCTGAAGGTGATCGAATACATGGCCGCAGGCCTGCCGGTTGTGGCCACCTCAGGGACACAGGCAGAGGAGATAGTAAAGAGACACAACTGTGGCATTGGAACAGAATACAGGACCGATAAGATAGAATACTCTCTGCTTGGTATCCTGACCGACAGGGATATATACAGGAGACTATCAATGAATGCAAAGAAGGCTGCACAGGATTATGACTGGGAGAATCTGTTGCACAAATACTCTGAAATCATCAATAAAAGGATATGAAGAGGACACTGAAAGAGGGCATCTTCTCCTTCTTCAATTATGCGATCAGGCCCTTCAAGGGGCACGAGGGCTATCCGATAAAAGATAGAATAAAGAAGATCCTGGTTATAGAGGCAGGCGGGATCGGTGACCTCCTGAGAGTCTTCCCAGTGATTGATGCCCTTGACCATAACTTCCCCCATGCATCGATCTCTATTCTTATAGCAGCACCTGTAAGAGAGACCCTCGACCTTTATCCCGAGAAGGGGATATTCTCTGAGATAATCGAACTCGACCTTCGCAGGACACACAGGGGGATGATCAGAAAACTACCCCTGATAAGGCTCATCAGGGATAGGGGATACGACCTTGTATACGCATCTGCAAGGGGAGAGGGCGCAAGGGAGATAAGCCTTATGGCCTTCCTTACAGGGGCCCCTTATAGGATCGGCTTTGAACAGAAGGGACTCAAGGGCGTTTATACATCCGCCCTAGAATTTAAAAGGGATATCCCCATCCTGAGGCAGAACCTTGAATTGTTAAAGGTGGCTGGTATAAAGGTCATGAATGAAAAAATAAATATAAGGATACCTGACAGGGACCAGGCGGCATCAGACAGACTGGTCAGTCAATTCACACGCCCCATAATAGTCGTCCATCCCTCTACAGCAAGGGACTCCATGCACAGGATGTGGGGGATAGATAGATATACCTCACTGATAGGGGAGCTTATCTGCCGATTTCAAGCCGCTGTTGTGCTTATAGGAAGTGCCGAGGAGACAGGGATTGGCCACCACATCTCGGCTTCGATGAATAACCCCTCCCTGATCAACCTAATCGGAAGAACCTCAATCCCTGTTACAGCAGGAATAATCAAGAGGGCAACACTGTTCATCGGTAATGACTCAGGCCCCCTCCACATAGCCCTTGCCCTGAATGTCCCGTCGGTCGCCATCTTCGGCCCGACCTCTCCAGATCAGGTTCTGGGTGACGATTATAGGAAGATGTGTTGTGTTGTAAGCCATCGTGTTGACTGCAGTCCCTGTTACTTACACATGGATCACCATACCCCTTCCTGTAAATCTCCCAGGTGCATGGATGGGGTGTCAACAGAGGAGGTGTTTGAGGCCGTAAAGGCCCTTCTGAACAGGGGTAAGGATGCATAAGAGAAGGATCATGATACTGATAACCCAGCTCCGATACGATGGTCCTAACAGGGTAATCCACGGGATACTGAAACACATCGACAGAGAGAGGTGGGAGGTCATCATCGGATATCTATATGGTGATAGAGACTACGAACCCATCTATAATGAGATGGGCCTTAAGACCGTGTGCTTAGACATGAAAGGCCCGCTGAATGCATGGGTGGATATAAGGGTGATCAGGAGGCTTGTAGATCTGCTCAGGCAGGAACGGATCCAGCTTTTACATACCCACCTCGTAAGGAGCGATATATATGGTCGTATAGCAGGCAGGATAGCGGGTGTCCCTGTCATCTCCACCATCCACAATATGGAGAGGCACTTTAAGGGAGGAGGGCTCGGTGACGCCATCGTGAGGTTACTGGACAGGAAGACGATAGGGTATTCAAGGCTCGTCACCACTGTATCACACAGCCTCAGGGATTACATACACGAGGCATACAGATTCCCGCTTGAAAGGATACACTGTATACCCAATGGGATTGACCCTCCCACATCCAGACATCCCTCCATCACAAGGGACACAGTAGGCGTGGCCAAAGATATGCCCCTCATAGGCACGGTTGCACGCCTCCATGAACAGAAGGGTGTGGACATCCTCATAGACGCCGCACATATAATCCTGAAAAAGGGGATCAGGATGGGTGTATTGATTGTCGGGGATGGCCCTCTGAAGGATGAGCTCATACTCCGTGCAGGGCAAAAGGAACTGGGTAACAACGTCAGATTCGTAGGCTTTCAAAGGGATGTCTATGGGTATCTCTCCCTGCTTGATGTCTTTGTTTTACCTTCCAGATGGGAGGGCTTTGGCCTCTCAATCATCGAGGCCATGGCCACGGGCCTGCCTGTGGTCGCAACAAGGGTTGGGGGTATTCCCGAGGTAGTAGAGGATGGCAGGACAGGGTTTTTAGTGGAAAAAGACGATGCACATGCCCTCGCTGATAGAATCATCTATCTGCTAAGAAACCCTCTGGCCAGAAGGGAGATGGGCCACAGGGGCCTGGAGAGGTATCACTCTACCTTCAGTGCAACCACCATGAGCAGGCGATATCAGGAGGTTTATCGTTTTATAGAGGGGCCGAGGTCAAAAATACCTATTTGATATCCTTGGAGAGATATTAAATCTAAAATTCAGCTTTACAAAACTTCCAATAGAAATATAAAATTAAAAAGGCAACTATCCCCTTAGAGGTACTTGCTGTAGAGAGGATAAACCTATATCCAAATACAGGAAGCCCTTAAAGGAGCTTACGATTACAGAGAATAACATTGGTAATGAGGAAGCCTGTTATAGCACTTCTTCATGAAATTCGATGGCCAAAAGGGATTGAATTGTTCTCAATTGTGGATATAATAAAGAATATGGAAACTCGGTAAAGGGAACAACTTTACAAATGTGGTATTCGAAGAAGACTAGAATAGATTTTGGCAACAGGTTTTTTAGAGTGGGGATATCCGTTAATTAGTTGACTTAAGGATGAGATTAAAGTAACATACAAAATAGCCTGGCAGATGCTGAACAGGATATGGGTGGCTACCAAAAGAGGTCCCTATTACTAATTTACTAATAAACTCTCTGGTAGTGTAGAGGTTGATGAAACATACTTACTGGGGCAGGAGAAAGGGCAAAAGAGGCAGAAGAGCCTCTGGTAAGCAGCCTGTTGTTGGAAATAATCCAGAGAAACGGGTCTGTAAGAACTATGGTCGTGCCAAATGTTAAAGGCGGTACTTTTCAGAGCATTATAAGACATCATGTTAAAAGGAAGTATTATCTACACTGATACCTGGTACGGCTACAGGGAACTTGATAGAAAAAGCTTTAACCATACGATAATCAACCATGACAATGAATTTATTTTCTGACAAAGAACCACTTCAACAACATGGATTGTTATTGGAAACTTTCCAAACATAAGCTTTATGCGAGACATCACAAGATTTTCCAAAAGTATTTACCATATTATCTTGCAGAGCCTGATTTTATAAGGTTAACATTATCAAAATTTAGCTCAGGTACCCTTAAGGGATAATTGCCTTAAAAATTTTAAGAAGGGAGGTGATAATGGAGGGAAAACACTATAAAATAAAACAAGATTTAAAGGAGGCCTAATTATGAAAGGTAAACATGTAAAGAGGGGAGAGTTTATAGCGTTTTTTCTTTTTATAATAGTCCTTGCTACAAATGCATCCGCACTCAATGTGGGGTATTATGATATGTGTGATGGCCAGGGTGACCCTAATCAGGTTAATTCCATCACTATCGCGGGGCATACACCTGTAAATCTCACTGATTTAAGTTCTACGGATCTTGCAGGAGTGGATGTGATTTATGTCCAAAACTGCTCTAACAATATGTATGGCGCAGAATATCTCAATCGATTGGCTGACATCGAGGCTGCGGTTGCCTCAGGGAAGAGGCTTATAATCCATGACAGGTTTGTAACTGATGCAGAGACCATCCTCCCAGGAGGTGGAAGCTTCAACATAGTGAGGGATTTTTTAGATAGTAGAGATATCAATATCCGTGACAATACCACCCTTGTAACAAATGGTCCCGGAGGAACACTTGATGATACCTCACTTGATGGAGGGGACCACTCGAGTCACGGTTATGCAGATGCCAATAGTCTACCTTTAAATGCCAGGTTAATCCTTACAAGGGGGAATCCTGATGAGATCGTAACCTTCTCGTACCCTTATGGTGCAGGTTGTGTGGTCTATTCCACAATCCCACTTGATTTTTATCTGGCTGGTTCTGGGCCCAACCCTCCAAGGGACAACTTTGCCTTGATCTATGCACCCAATGTTGTGGCCTATGCAGCGGAAGAGTGTCAGGGTGGATCGATTATTGACATCAAGGCAAATGGCTCAGATGGGCCTGTTACTCTCCAGCATGGTGATCCACTCTCTGTGACCATCGCCCTTACACCAGGAGATATGGCAGGGCAGAATGCAGACTGGTGGGTGATTGCAAGAGACCCGTCTTATAGGTATTACTTCTATAATCCCAACACAGACGCATGGGTTCCCAAATGCCTATCCTGTGTACCCCTTGCCTCCTATCAGGGAGGGCTTGTCAACATGGGGCCTTATGAAGTCCTGAACACCACGGCTGGTCCTCAGATGTCCCTTGCACCTGGTCTTCCTGTAGGGACATACACCTTCTACTTCGGTGTTGACCTTAACATGGACGGGAAGCTTGATATGGATCAGATGTATTATGACAGTGTTGTGGTCAATATAAGTGGGCCATAACAAAAATCTGGCCCCTGCCTCTCATGGCAGGGGCCGCTCCCTCTTAAAGCATCCCATCCTCTGATTATTTGATTTTGACTGTCTCCAGTCTTTATATTAGATATATGATCTCCATCGTCATCCCCACTTATAATGCCGAGAGGTTCTTGCCAGGACTCCTTGAATCCATCTTCAGACAGGGGGTTGAAGATACGGAGGTGATAATCGTTGACGACTGCTCAAGGGACAGGACCGTGGAGATCGCAAAGAGATATCCTGTGAGGGTTATAGAGCTTGAGAGGAACGCAGGACCTGCAAGGGCAAGGAATATAGGTGTGAGGGAGGCAAAGGGGGATATAATCCTGTTCCTTGATGCGGATGTAGTGGTGATGGACGGGACCATAAAGGAGGTCAGGGACCATTTTGAGAGAGATCCATCTGCAAGGTGTGTCATAGGCATATGCGAGACAGAGCCCCTTAATAAGGGGTTTGTCCCGAAATACATGGCGATGTTCGAATACATACACCTCATCGGCAGAGAGGGCAACAGGGTGAGTGTGTTTGCGCCAAGGTGTGGTGCGATAAGAAAGGACTTCTTTGAGAGGATAGGTGGCTACAATGAGTCCTACAGGGGGGCAGATGTGGAGGACTTCGAACTTGCAAGGAGGGTGAACAGGACAGACCCCATTATACTTAACGAGAAGATCAGGGTGAGGCATCAGTTTGCTGACTTCAGACAGGCGGTGAGAAACTATTTCAAGAGGGCTGTTATGTGGGTGCATCTCTTCTTCAGGGAGAAGAAGCTCGATAATGCAGGCCCAACATCCCCAAGCAACGGGATCGCTGCAATGTGTGCATTCTTCAGCCTTCTGTCCCTGTTCCTCATACCCTTCTTTCCAAATGTCTCTTATCTCACCCTCGGACTGCTCATTGTATTCCTCCTCGCAAATATGAGGTGGCTTAATTTTATGCGAAAGGAGGCAGGTCTATCCTTTGCATTGAGGGCACTGGCCTTGAATTACATCCTCGGGATAGATATCATGCTTGCAGTGATCTATGGTGTGATAAGTTATCCTTTTAAGAAAGGGGCGATCAAGAGTATCTGATGTCTGAGAGGAGGGGTGGAGAGTTTGTCCTTCTGGCATATGCCAATGCGAGTCCATTCCCATATCATGCATGGACCCCGCTTGCGATCCTGTGCCTTGGTGCATATCTTGAGGAGAGGGGGATCGATGTCGAGTATTTTGATGAGAGGATACACCCAAGAAAGAGGTTCAGGGAGCTTGTAAGAAAGAGACCCCTGCTCATCGGTCTCTCAACCATGACCTGCTATCAGATAAAGAACACCCTGAGGCTTGCAAAGATAGCAAGAAGGATAGACCCGGATATCCCCCTTGTATGGGGAGGGACACATCCATCCATGATGGTGGAGCAGACCCTTGAATCACCAATGGTGGACTTTGTGGTAAAGGGTGAGGGTGAGCAGACCCTCTATGAGCTTGTGATGGCCATTAATAATGGTGAGAGGGACTTCCATGGTATAAACGGACTCGGATGGAAGCATAACGGAAGGATCATCGTTAATGAGGACAGGGATTTTCTTGATATAGAGACCCTTCCGTTCCCCTACAGTGGGAAGGCAGAGGAGATACTCCTTGAATATATCAGGAGGGGAGGAGACACCCTTGAGAATATCGGGTATGAGTCTTCAAGGGGATGTCCTCATAAGTGCGGATTCTGCTACAATGTCTATTTCCACAAGAATGTCTGCAGGGTAAAAAGCACCAAGAAGATAAGGTCAGAGCTCCTCAGACTGAAGGAGTTCGGTGTCTATAAGATGACATTCTATGACGATACATTCCTTGCCGGCAGAAAACAGGCGATGCTTGAGATACTGGATCTGCTCAAGGAGCTCGGTTTCAAATGGATAGCGAATGTGAGGATCAACACCTTTGATCCTGAGCTTCTGAAGAGGTTTGAGGAGAGTGGATGCGTGTATCTCTTCTTCGGGGTTGAATCACCTGATGATGATGTCCTCAGATATATAAGAAAGGGACAGAACAGGAGGATGATAGACAGGGGGATTGATATAGTCTCAAAGGGGAATATCAAGACGCTCTATTCCCTGATGATAGGCCTACCAAACGAGACAGAGGAGCAGTTGAAGAGGACGCTTGATTTTGCAGACGAGATCAGGAGGAGGCATCCTGGTTCGGAGGTCCCGATCCAGCCATATGTACCACTGCCAGGGACCCTGCTGTATGAAGAGGCCATAAAGGCAGGGTTCAAGCCACCTGACAGACTCGAGGGATGGAAGAACTTCACAAATGATGAGATAAGGACACCATGGGTAAAGAATCCAAGGCTCCTCAATGCCATATATATAAATACATTCCTTGCTTTCAGATACGAGAGGTTCCTCAAGGGTTTCTTCAGCGGGCTCATATTCGGCCCCCTGCACAGGCTCTCTGTATGGAGATGGAAGAAACGGAATTTCAACTTCTTCTTTGAGAGGTATCTCTATCTATTCTATAAACGGATGGGCTGGTTATTCATCCTGCTTGGAAGGCTGTTTAATAGGTGATGGATCAGCCGAACAGCCATCTCTTCAGGTTCCAGAAATGGATGACCTTCTGGGTAAAGGCTGTCTGGTCCACCTTTGTCGCAAGCTCTCTTATGCGTGCACGATTCCTCTCAATCTCTCTCTCCATGGCCATCTCAAGCCCCCCGTTTGCGATGAAGTGTCTTATCTTCTCAAGCTCTCCTGCATCAAGCCACACCCCGTGACGTCTGCATTCATCAATTATCACGCCTGATATGCGCTTGAAGTTCTTCCTGTTCATCAGCTTTCCGCAACGCACACAGGGTATGTATTCAAGGGGGCCTCTATCAGGTGTCTTCCTGTATGTGCCCCTGTATCCACCCTGCCTCTTAACAGGATGTCCCCTTGTTAGAGCGGGGAAGACCTCCCTGTCAATCCAGAGCCCGCTGCACCGTGGACACATCTCATATTCCTGACCATCGTCTCCTCTATGGAGCTCGAGTGGTTCCTTGCACCTGGGGCACTCAGGCGGCAGGGGGTCGAGATACTCCTCTAACTCTCCACCACATATGGGGCAGACATTGTATATCACATTTATATCTTTCCCGCAATGTTCACACTTTCTGGTCTTGGACATCCCAGCCCTCTATCTCCAATATTACCATATCACTATATCGGCTTGCCATAATTTAAGGGCCACCATAAAATATATGAAGAGGTCTTTAAATGCCTGAGATATCCATCCTTCCAGAGAATCTGGTCAATAAGATCGCAGCAGGTGAGGTGATAGAAAGGCCTGCCTCTGTTGTAAGGGAATTGATTGACAATTCCATTGATGCAGGGGCAACAAGGATTGACATAGAGATACTTCACGGGGGCAAGAGACTGATAAGGGTCACTGACAATGGCAGCGGCATGGACAGAGATGATGCGATATTGAGCATAGAAAGGCATGCAACAAGCAAATTGAAGACAGAGGACGACCTTTTCAGGATCTCAACACTCGGCTTCAGGGGCGAGGCACTCCCTGCCATAGCCTCTGTCTCAAAACTCACCCTTATAACCTCCAGGCACAACGGATCTGAAGGCACAAGGGTGGAGGTGCATCCTGGTGGCAAGAAGATGGTCATTGATGCACCTCCAGTCAGCGGAACCGTGGTCGAGGTGAGGGATATCTTCTATAATACACCTGCAAGGAGGAAATTCCTGAAGGCAACATCAACAGAGCTTTCACACATCATCGATGTCGTCACACAGAGGGCACTCGCTTATCCCTGGATATCCTTCACACTCAGACATAACAACAACGAACTGTTAAACACGCGTACCACCGACAGCCTCAAGGAGAGGCTTGAAGAAGTATACGGAGGTGAGTTCGTCAGCGACCTCATGGAGATCCAGGGAGAGGCGGAGGGTATAAGGGTCCACGGGTTTATATCCATGCCCTCCTTCCATACAAAGAGACGGACCCACCAATTTATATTCATAAACAGGAGGGCCGTAAGGAATCCCCTGATCAGCCATGCCATATACACCTCATATGGCCAAACCCTGCCGAAGGACAGACACCCTGTCTTCTTCCTCTTCCTTGAGCTTGAGCCAGGGATGGTTGATGTGAATGTCCATCCTGCAAAGATGGAGGTGAGATTTGAATCGCCTGAGACAATCCATAGATGTGTTGAGGAGGCCGTATATGAGGCACTGCATCATAATGACAGAGAGGAAAGAGGCCCTCAGGAGAGCTCATACGATTCAGGGATTAAGGAAGAGGGCTCTGTCAGAGAAGACAGCTTGATAGAAGACTTCAAGGGTTCGCAGACGGATTTCTTCGATGAGGGCATAGCAACCCCACCCCCTCCACGATACTTTCGCATAGGTGAGGCATTCATTGCAACCATCACTGACAATGGCCTCATGATAGTAGATCAACATGCAGCACACGAGAGGATACTCTATGAGAGGTTCCTTGGAATGGCTGATACAGCCCCTGAACCACTCTTCCTTCCAGTAAGGGTGGAACTTCCTCCAAGGGAGTATGAGGTCATATTAAGACACAGAGAGGATCTCCGTGGCTTTGGCATCGAGATAGAGGAGTTTGGTGGCAGGGATGTGATAGTAAGGGCGATTCCAGGGGAGCTCCATAGGAGTGATATAAGGGGCCTCCTGTTGGATCTGGCCTCTGGAATAATCGAATACGAGTCCTCAGGCATAAGACAGGAGGATGAGCTGAGAGAGGGGATCGCCTCTAAGCTGGCATGCCATAGATCTGTAAGGGGCAAGGAGCCATTGAATGATGAAGAGATAGTCACCCTGTTGAGAGACCTTGACAGATGCAGGGAGCCTGACAGGTGTCCCCATGGAAGACCGACGAGGATACTCATCTCAATGGATGAATTGAGAAGGATGTTTGGGAGGAGATGATGATTTTTTAAAGGAGAAGGTTTATAATATTTAATCATGGCGAAAAGGAAAGGAACTACCGGGGGTACGAGGTCGTCTCCTGAATGGACGGTCATTTTAAAGGCGCTTGCTGATGAGAGCAGATTGAGGATCGTCCGCGAGCTTCTCAAGCATGAATCCTCCGTGTCAAACCTCTCTGAGACCCTTGGTATCAGGATATACAATATATCCCGACACCTGAGGGTGCTTGAGAATAGCGGGCTTGTGACAAAGAGGAAAGAAGGCAACAGCAGGATATACAGCATCGCCAAAGACATCAAGAGGCACTTCTCCGACGAGGAGCAGATCCTCGACCTTGGCTGTTGCATGTTCAAGTTTTCGGGTTCATCGAGCGACTGAACTAAGATAATCCTGACAAAACCCGTTCCATCACATCCATAAAGCAGGAGACCCATGTCTGCAAGGCATCACCAATATGCGATGCTCATAGACCTTGACAGGTGCACAGGATGTTACGCCTGTCAGGTTGCTTGCAAGACAGAGTATAAACTGCCCCTTGGCACATTCAGGTGTCGGGTCAGGGGGTACAGGAAAGGCACCTTCCCTGATCTCAGGAAGGTCTTCATCCCCCACATATGTAACCACTGCCTGAATCCACCATGCATCGATGCCTGCGACGAGGGCGCATTATACAGAATCCGTGAAGGTATAGTCCTCCTTGACAGACAGAGGTGTAACGCCTGCAAGAGATGTTACGAGGCATGTCCATATGACGCCATATATATAGACGATGCCTCAGGAGAACTACAGAAATGCGACTTCTGTTACGAGAGACTCCTGAAAGGGCAGGACCCTGTCTGTGTAATGGACTGTATGGGCAAGGCAATGGTATTCGGCGACATGCATGACCCAAAGGACCCTATATCCGCCATGCTGAGGGGAAACCCTGTTAAAGTCATCAATCCAGGCCTCGGCACAGGGCCATCGGTCTTCTATCTCACAAGGGGGGATGTTACTGATACACCGCTTGGTGATTATGACTTGACACGCAGACCAGAATCACGGAGGCTCCCAGCAAAGAGGCCAAGGATAGCGCCCCTGGAGAAGGGGATCAAGACAGTCAATACCTCGGACCTCATGTGTCCGTCTGAGTGCGGTATATCAGTGGTTGTCGAGGATGGTGTTGCGAGGAAGATATACGGAAATCCTCACTCCCTTGTAAACAACGGCACGCTCTGTGCCAAGGGTGCAGCAGGCCTACAGCTCACCTACTCTCCACACAGGATAAAGAGGCCACTTATAAGGGCAGGAGAGCGAGGAGAGGAGAGATGGAGGGAGGTAACATGGGAAGAGGCATCGCAGTATATCGCCAAAAAGCTCATTGATATAAAGAGGCGCTATGGTGCCGAGTCTGTATTCCTTGACACAGGTGACATAACAGACAGGGAGGCATACTACAGGCTATTTCATGCCTTCGGGACCCCCAACACATATAATCATGGAAGCGTCTGTGATCCAAACCGTAAGTGGGGACAGTGGATAATGACAGGCGACGAGAGACCCCTGCCTGATGTCCAGAGGCCATTCCTCACAAGGGATGAATACGGTGGCCTCCACCTCAATCATAACCATGACGCAAGGCTGATCATAAACATCGGTGCAAATCCATTCACGGCAACAAGGTTCAACTACATGTCATATGGCATCACAGGTGCAAGGAAAGAGAATAATTGTATATATATCGTAATAGACCCTTCTCACACAAACTCGGCCATGCTCTCTGACATATGGCTTCCGATTATACCAGGCACAGACGCATGCCTGCTGGCAGGCATGCTCTATTACATCATAACCAATGATAACCCTGATGATGAGGGGAGGAGATACATAGACCACGGATTCATAGAGAATTACACCATCGGATGGGATGAGTTTAAAAGGGCATTCCTCGAACACACAACAAAGACAGATCCGTCCAACGGCCTCAGATACTTCACCCTGGAATGGGCAGAGGAGAAGACCGGCATCCCAAGGGCTGAGATAGAGAGAATCTCCCACTTATTCGGCATAACAAAGCCTGCAACCATGGAGATAGGGATGCACGGCACCGCCCATCATACCAATGGCGATGTCACCTCCATCCTGATGACCGCACTCTGTCTTATCACAGGAAACCTTGACAGACCTGGTGGCCTCGTATTTATAGATTCGCAGAAACCCAAGAAGGGCATAAAGGCATCCGGCAGGTGGCTCCTTGAGAGGATGGTCACAAGGAGGGTGAACGGCAGGGATGTCACGGCAAGGATATCGGAACTCCAGAAGGACCTCTATGGTGATTATCCTTCTGCGTGGAAGGGTGTGTTCGCTGACCTCCCTGAGAAGATGAAGAAGGGCATAACATTGAAACACGGCCCGTTTAAGGGCTATGCATACCCTGTCAAGGCACTGATAGTAAGGGCCGGAAACCCCTTTATAACCGCGGGAAGGACATCTGACTGGATAGAGGCCATAACAAGGAAGGATGAGGATGGGGAATACAGCGTCAGCCTCATGGTCTTCATAGATACCCATATAACCGTAACTGGCAGATATGCCGATGTCATCCTTCCAGAGGCGGGCTTCCTTGAGAGGATGGGTGTGAGTGATGTCTACACAATGTCCCCCGAGGTGGCACTGAGGGATCAGGTCATCAGGCCACTGTATGAATCAAAGACGCCATTTGAGATAATGAAGACCCTTGCCAAGGCACTCATAGACAATGGTGACCCTGACATAAGGGCAGAGGACTTTGACAGATACACAAGCGAAGAGGACTTCATAAACGAGATACTCCTTGAGACACCAGGCTTTTATAACATAGGCACACCCCTGCCCTATCCTGACCTGCCAGAGGGATGCCTCATCATCGGTGCGCCAGACAATCCGATAGCCATATGGGGCAGGAAGGTGATAAGAAGAGGCGAACCACTCACAGTGGAGTGGTTGAGGAAGAATAACGGGGTGGCTGTATGGCCTGTGGGTTATTACAGATACAGGACTCTCGATGGTGAACCATCAGGGCTGTATCCCCTGACACCCTCAAGGAGGTTTGAATTCAGGTTCAGCTATCTTGAGGAGATAAACAGGAGGTTCGGGCTCAGCCTGCCCACCACCTTCTACTGGCATGACTGTAGATGGAACCCGAAGAGCCATGAATACCAGGGGATAAGCAATGAATATCCGTTCCAGCTGATAAGTGGCAGGGTGAATCACGCCATGACCATGACCATTGTGTGTCCATATCTTGCAGAGACCGAGACCGAATGCATGAGGCCACTGAATAAGCCGTTCAGATACAGGATGCCCGAATACAATGATGAATACGGCCTTTCTAAAAGGGAAGAGGAGTTTAAGGAGGCAACCCTTTCGATCCCTGTGCTTGCCTTCAACACAGCCGATGCCCAGAGGCTCGGGATAAAGACAGGTGACATCGTGACCCTTGAGAATCCATTAAAGAGACGGATCAGGGGCAGGGCGTTCCTGACGGATGAGGTGATGCCAGGGGTGATAAAGACCGCCTTTGGTCCAGGGGGTCAGAGGGCATCTGGCATTGGGATGTTCAATAGCGCCTCTGAATACACCCCGAATATAAATGAACTGATAGACCCACAGAACCTCTCACCATTCACGGGCATGCCAGGCTTTGGAGACATACTCGTAAGGGTGGTAAAGGACTGATCACCGTCTAAAAGAATTATAAAGACCCTCAAGGTTGAGCCTGTAGGTATCATTGTCAGGATCAAGCTTAACAGCCTCCTCCATCTCCCTTATCGCATCCTCGATGTCCCCTTCCCTCGCATATATAGCACCAAGGATAAAGTGTAGATAGGCATTATCAGGATGATATGAGATGGCCTCCTTATAAACCCCTGCTGCCTTGTCCAGCTCACCAAGCCTGATATAAACCCTTGCCAGGTTCTTTAAAGCCCCGAGAGACCCGGGGAGAATCCTCAGCTTGGCCTCATATTCCTTTATCGCCTCCTCATAATAACCCTTACTGAAATAGGCAATGCCCAGATTATTGTGTGCAGAGGTATCATGAGGCCTCAGCCTGAGGGCTGCGAGGTTCTCCTCTATGGCCTCATCGTATCTGCCTGCCCTTAAATAGAGGACGCCACAATATAACCTTATCCTGTAATGGTGTGGGTAGATATCCCTTGCCCGCTCAGCCTTTTGGAGGGCAGTCTTTAAATCCCCCTTAACAGCGTATAGCTGTGCCTGATAGTAATTGACCTCTGCCATTGCAAGGCTTGTTTTGAGGAAGATGACATATACTATCAAAATGGTGATAACAACAGAGACCATGGTTATAATTGCAGGTTTTTTAATCTGGATCACCCTAACATCACCCTGACCATGATAAAGCACCGTGAGCATTCCAAGGATGAGCACAAAGAAGAATGATGAAACAGGCAGTCTGAAGGGAAAGCTGAACAGTGCATTCGCCAGCAGTGCTGACAGGCTCATTGTGAAGAAGAATCCCTTCAACCTCGTCTCTCTATCCCCTCCATATCTACACACCCTCCACAACATCCTGAAGACTATAAATATCATCCACACACACACAGTCAGTCCCACAATACCTGCCTCTGCAGTGAGCTGGAGGTATTCATTATGGGCCCTCAAGGGCTGTTCACGCTCACTGAACCTCCTGGTGACCATTCTGGCATTATGGTATAGAGGATACTCTCCCTTCCATCCTCCAAGACCGATGCCAAGGATCGGGTTGTCCTTGATCATCTCGATGGTATTCACCCATAATGAGAGCCTTGTATTTACACTCCTTACCTTGCTTGGATCGGCCATGCCCCTCGTGATATAGCCAGGCAGGCTCACCAGAAAATAGATCAATACAATGATAAAAAGCAACCTGGAGATATGCAATCCCTTCATCCAGGACTTCCCCCCCTCCTTTATCCCCAACCTCAGACCTCCGATGGATAGCTGAAAGATACCGGCGATAATCAGGCCTGACAGCAACCCAAGGGATGAAGCCCTGGAGCCGGTGCAGTATAGAAATGTGATCATGATTATGGTTGCAAGGAAAGAATAAACCCTCAGCCATCTCTTCTTACCTGATATTAAAAGATAGGCGGACAAGGGGATGATCATGATGATATACTGGGCCGCCATATTTTTATAGTAGAATGTCGCCCCAGGCGGGTGATCCTGGGGCAGATCAATAAGAGGAGACCCGTAATACTGTGATATCCCGATAACCGAGACGATCACGGCTGTAATGGTAGAGACGGTGAAGACCCTGTCCATCTGTCTGTGAGACTCGAAATAATTGATCATTAGGAGATAGAGGAGAAAAAATACTATAAAATTAAGGAGTTCAAACACCCCTCCATAGAGATAATCTGATTTGATCAGTGAGAGGATGAAGACCACGATGAGCATACATACTGGAGGCACCAGAGGTGACAGGACAACCCTCCTGTCTTTCTGTAGATTGAGGCTTACCATCCAGCAGATGAGCATAAATCCCCCCACCACCTCGATAAAGATGGCCTTCGGGATCATGGATGGATGTGTGAAGACCTTAAAACAGAGCAGGGGGGATATTAAGATTAATATATAGAGACAAAAGCCTATGATCCTCTGAAGGATTGAAGAAGACAAAGAGGAATCCTGCTTTAAAATACAGAACCGTGATGATGGAGAGAATACACCATCATCACGGTTATCAAGGTACCATTAATCTTACTGACCGCCTACAGAACCATCAGCCTCTGGAGAAGCTATATCACAATCTATAGGAACCAGTATACCCGTGTTTGTAAATCCACCATTCCCACAATCCACCTCTACAGGGCCGCTCAAGGTCACGGGATCAAGCGTGCTCTTGAATACGCAGTCATTTATACCACCAAAATACCCCGTGTCATTAGTGCAGTGCAGCCCCATCTTAATCTGGGCAGGCCCGTAAACTCCTCCTATAAGGATCGCACTCCCGACACATGGAAGGGTATAGTATATCCATGCCTCATCCTCTCCAACAAGAAGATAGATACCATCACCCTCGTCCGTAACCGCAAACTCCAACAGATCTATATAAGGAGTCCACTGCCAGCAGAACGTGCCTATCTGCTCACCTGCCATCACCTGATTGGTTATCATTAACACTCCTCCAAGCGCTATTATCAAATATAAAAAAATCCTCCTCTTCACCATTGACCTCCTGTTTGGTTATTTATTCACCAGCCACAGGGCCATCTCCCAACCCATATGCCTCCCACTCATCAGGAGCACACTCTCTTGGAACAAGGGTGCCTGTATTCGTAAACGCCCCTGTTCCGCAGTCTATCTCAACATCACCCCTCAAGGTCTCCATATCCAGTGTGCTCTTGAATACGCAATCATTTATGCCGCCGAAAAACGCCGTGTCATTAGTGCAATGCAGGCCCATCTTTATGTTGCCCTGACCATCTTCAACACCGGTCCCAACACAGGGCAGAAGATATACAAGGGGAACTCCTTCCCTTCCCACCAAAAGATATATCCCATCGCCTTCATCGGTGACAGCGAGCTGAAGCAAGTCAACATAAGGAGCCACGCGCCAGCAATATGTCCCCAACTGCTCACCTGCCACTGCCTTGGTAACCAGAAAAGGAGCACACATTAAAATACTCACAAGAATTACACCCACCAAAACCCCCTTCTTTTTCATCCTCAATCCTCCTTTCTTAATATTTACACTATTTTTCTCACTCTTTTTCAACTTTCACCCCCCTCAAAAACTTTTTAAAATACTATCAAAACCTTGATAATAAAGTCAATCGTTATTCTTATTCTGCTACTTGAACAATATTAACTATTACCTTATCAAGATATTTTTGGTCCATATCAGGCAGGCCATTCATTATCATATCCACAGCGAAATAGAAGGTGTATTTGCCAAGTGGCAGGCCTGTTGTGTTCAATATCTCCACAGGTCCATAGCTTGAAAGTGGTTGCTGATATGTCACTGTGAGGTCGGTGTAGGATGGACCTGCATATATCCAGTCTGTTCCATTATATGAATACCAGCCAAAAGGCGTATTTGCAGCCATCCACCAGTCTGCATCATCACCTGCCCTATTACCAGGGTCGAGCGTGACGGTAACCGAAAGCACGCTCCCCTGGCTTACATTAACAGGCCCGTCTGAGCCATTTGCCTTTATATCAGGTACCGGATCTCCTGTCGGAGCACCACACGAGGGGAACCTGAACGAGGCTATACGGGTCTGCCAGCCCGAACTGCTTGTGGTCTGGTAATACTCCTGAGTATACCAGAATGTACAGTCATCCACAGGGTCAACACTCATTGAACTATAATCCCCCCAGCGTGACGAGGAATGGGTCTGTGAGCCGCCACCGAGGATTATAATGCCCTCACCCTGTGGCAGGGTGCCAAGGGGGTCAGTGGACAGTCTTCCCACATAGCCTATGGATGGATACATGGTATTGCTTGAAATGCTATAGCCAAGTGCGATATTACCATCGCCATCCATGGCTATGCTACCCATCCAGCGGTTGTGAGAGTCCGGTGCAAATGTGCCCTGTTGATGTATTGACCACGAACCATTCGTCTTTCTGAGTTCATACCACCTTATCCCTGCATGGTCGGTGCCATCCACATCAACGGTGTGATTCACCACCATGACCTCATAACTTCCGAAGTTCCTGTACTGGAGCCTGTACATCAAGCGGTCGCTTATCGCATCCAGACCCCTTGTGGTGTCTGGCTGAGGGATGCAATCCCTTGAGTAATTGCACATATTGGGGTTAAATGAGGCCGTTGGGATATCTGTTGGCCCTGTAATGGTTGAGTTTGAAGGGGTAGCCCAGTCCACATGGACCTCCCAGATGTGCAGCGTATCCCTTGAGAAACCCCAGCTACTGTCATCCACTGATACAAAATAAGCAGGCGAGCCCTGTGGAGGTGGCGGGCCATCAAGATCAGCCGGTAACAGTCCACCATACCTCTCATCAACGCTGCCAAGGTCATAATATAGGAACCTCGCAGGCTGACCAAGAAGCATCCTGTCTCTCTCAAATACAAAGAGCCCTGCCCCTGCCCACCAGGGATCAAACTGGTTTACTGACATATAATATCCATCAGGCCAGAGTCCGAACTTTGGATAGTCATTCATCTTTGTGTTGTGCACAAGGAATGAATAACGATACCATGCACCCATAGGATCGCCTGTCTGAGATATGGCAATGCATTGATAGAAGGGACCATAAGGGAAGTTTGGCAGGGCAAACTGGCTGATAACCCAGCGATCTGCAAGGTGGTCATAGAGCACGATGGGGTCTCCATCGTTCCGTGTCTCGCATGGGCCTCCAAAGCCTGACCATATGGTGTTGTTATCGGCAGGCCCATAAAGCCGATTTCCTGATTTATCAAATATTGCAAAGGAGAGGTTCACTATCTGGACATAATGATTCGGACCTACATCGCCATTTGTATCAGGCGGCAGAACCCCGTTCACATTACCTATGCCCTCAAAGTTCCTTATGGTTGCAGGCATACTACCCTCTCCCTGCCGGTCCTGTACCACCGGATCCTCGGCAGGGACCTCAGGTGCCCGTGGCATGGGCCTCGGGATAGGCTGCGTTGGTATCTCACGAACATTCTTGCTATATCCAGGTGGTATGGGCCTTATCTGGCTGAGTGGGGGCGAGAGGTCATTTTTTAGTGAATAACCAATCGCAGGATATAGTTTTACCGGGTGCTCAGCCCCCCATGAGAGAAACGGTGAAAAACTGATAATAATAAGAAGTGATAATACCACATAACCCAATCTTCTCATGACCTTCTCCTTTCCTCTTTTTTTATAATTTAGTTTATGTATCATCAAAAACTTTATTCCTTATGAGATTAACAGGCGCCTTTCCCACTCAGCACCACCACAATGGTCTCAAGGAGTATCCTCAGGTCCATCAATAGAGACCTCTTCATTACATATTCTATATCATACCTGACCCAGTCGATAAATCTTCCACTCGCCCTCCCCTTTACCTGCCACAGACCTGTTATACCAGGTCTGACCATGAGCCTTATCCTCCTCCACTTTGCATCCCTTGTCATCTCCTCTGCTGAGAGTGGCCTTGGTCCAACAAGGCTCATCTCTCCTTTGAGGACATTGAATAACTGTGGCAGTTCGTCAAGGCTCCACCTCCTGAGGAATCTCCCCACCCTTGTAACCCTCGGATCCTCCCTCATCTTGAAAGGCCCATCCACACCATTCTTTAGACCTTTCTTAAGTGTCTCTGCATCTTCAACCATCGTCCTGAACTTATAGATATAAAACTCTTGCCCATGCCTTCCGCAGCGTTTCTGTAAAAAGAATACAGGTCCCTTGCTGTCAAGCTTTATGAGGACGGAGATAATGATGAAGAGGGGGGCAAAGAGGATAATAAGGATCATGGCCCCAATGATATCCATGATCCTTACAATAAGGCTATCATCCGGAATGGTTGTGAGTGAAACGGAATCAGTATCTTCATCCTGATCATAAAGAATGTCATCATCCACACGAATAATCTCTTCCTCATGGGTCTCATCCTCACACCTTCTATCTATTTGTTGAGTATACATCAGCCACTCCTGCTCAGAATCACTGCTCCCTTATTTATTATACTTAATTCTCAATAAATTGCTTCCTAATTTAAGAATACAAGTTTAACATTTAAATAGATAGTGATTCAAATCACCAAGAATGGGGCTGTCTTATCAGGAGGTCTTCAAGGACAAGATAGTTAACGCCCGTCTTTAAAAAGGTATTTACTGCATCCCTGGGTGTGCAGACGATAGGCTCCTGAAGGTTAAAGGAGGTATTGAGGAGCAGGGGTATCCCAGTGATATCTGCAAACCTCTTTATCAGACTCCAGTATCTTCGATTGACCTGTTTTAATACCGCCTGTGGTCTTGCGGTCTTGTCAATATGTACAACGGCAGGGATCCTCTCGGCCATCTCCCTTTTTACAGGAAAGGTAAAGGTCATGAATGGAGAGTGGTAGTAGTATTCGAAGATCTCATGGGTATACTCTGCGAGCACAGAGGGGGCGAATGGCCTGAACGGCTCCCTTTGTTTAACCCTTTGGTTTATTATCTCCTTCATCTCTGCCCTTCGCGGGTCGGCAAGCAGGCTCCTCGCACCAAGGGCCCTGGGCCCCCACTCCATCCTTCCATGAAACCAGCAGACAAGCCTGCCATCCGCAAGCTCCCTGGCGACCCTGTCAAGGAGTTTATCCTCTGAAAGCCTCTCATATGGTATGTCCATATCCTTCAATATGCCTTCACACTGAGAAGAATCAAATGAGGGGCCAAGATATACATCATCCATCACAAACTCCCTTTCCCCCTTTTTACTTTTGTAATAAACATACAAAGGAGCACCGATAGCACAGCCTGCATCTCCTGCCGCGGGCTGTACAAAGACCTCTTTGAAGGGTGTCTTCTTAAACAGCTTCCCGTTTGCCACACAATTGAATCCCACACCCCCTGCAATACAGAGCCTGTCAACCCCTGTGAGCCTGTGGAGGTGGTTGAGTACGTGAAAGATTGCCTCTTCGATTAGCACCTGTGCACTTGCAGCAATATCGGCATGCCTCTGTGTTATCTCTTCGCCATCCTTCCGTGGCATCCCGAATATCTCTGTTGTGGTCTTCCTGAAGATCCCGTTTCTTGCAAGGTGATAATCAATGAAGTAGGGATCTATCCTGAATAGACCATTGGGCAGGAGCCTCAGGACATTCCTCCTCAGATAATCTGCATATACAGGTTCTCCATAGGCCGCAAGCCCCATCACCTTGTATTCATCTGATTGGATCTTAAAACCAAGAAAGGCCGTCACAGCAGCATAAAACTGCCCGAGGGAATGGGGTAATCTGATGGTTTCGAGCCTCCTTATGTTTGTGCCCTCACCCATCCATAACACGGTGGTGTCTGACTCACCTGCACCATCAATCGTCAGGATGGCTGCCCTGTCAAAAGGCGAACAGAAGAAGGCAGACGAGGCGTGGGATAGGTGGTGATCAATGTATCTTATTCTATATCTCCTCTTACCGAAGTGTTGCTCCATAAGGCTCCGAAACCTGAACAGCTCAGCCCATTCATTACGCATCTGCCCCATGCCCCTTGATGCCTTTGCCCTGAATATATGGGGAGACTTCAAGAGGCTCTTCAGTGCCTGTGTCGCCCTTACCCTGAGAACCCATGGCCTCCATGAGAGGCAGATCATATCAATATCATCAGGCTCTATATTCAGGTAATCAAGACAGAACCGGATCGCATTCCCTGGGAAACCCTTTGTATGCTTGATCCTGGTAAATCTCTCTTCCTCTGCAGCGGCTATAACCCTCCCGTCCACGATCAGGGCTGCGGATGCATCATGCATATTATTTATACCAAGCAGTATCATGCAAGGGGTTTAAGGAAGAAAGAATCTCTTGAAGATAAACCATATAATGAGGGAAGCAAGGATTGAGAAAAAGAAGAACAGGTGCACCTCTATAAAGACAATCCTCCCCCTTGTGCGGAGCCTCTTCAAGATGGTCGACAGACTCTCCTTCGGGACCCAGTATCCACCAAAGAACACCTCTCCCCTGTTATGCCTCTCCTCTCTCTCATCCAACAATTCCTGAGTCCTGCGACTCCTGAATTCCCTTTTAAACTCCCTGATCCTGTTCAGGAGCTCTTCTTCTCTGTTGACCTTCTTTCCCATCTCTCAGAACTCTATATGTAAGAGTGTAACGAGTAGTATGTAACAGAGAATGACAGCGATAAGACCGATGTTTACACCGAGTGCAAGTGCACCAAGAAACCTGAGATACCCCTCCGCCCTTTCGGTGATCGTCACCCTTCCATCTATAAAGCCCTCCCTTGCCTCAAGCTGTGTAAGCTCGTCAATTACATTCTCCTCCTCGATCCTTTCGATCACCGCCTTCACATCCTCCCACTGATATCCCATGCTCACTCCTGCGAGAGTATCTCCTTTATAATCTTTGATCTTCTGACCCTTTTTGCCTCATACAGATAATCCACAAAGAAGGCATAGAATACCCCCCCTATCAGACCACCCATGAGGGCCACCACTATATTGAGCCACAGCACGGGGAAGGAAGGGGTTGATGGTGGGGTCGCCTTCTCGACCACCACTACGAGCTGTATATCCCTGAAACGCTGCATCTCGGCCTCCTGGAGGTTCAGCTTGAGCTGCTCATAGACCTTCTTTAGCCTGTCCACATCGTCATTCAATCTCTCCCATTCAGCCTTTATAGATGGCAGCCTTGATAGCCTTGAGTTGATCCTCTCTATCACCTCTTTGTAGCCCCTTAGAGAGGCATTGAGTGTATTCTTCTGGATTATTAGATTAACGAGTTCCTGCCTGAGCTGTTCATAGAATGTGCCAGGAGTTTTTATCCTGGATGAGATAAGCCTCTGGATCTCTTCTTTAAGTCTGTCAGATATAACATTGTACTGGTTCCTCAACATAACCATGTCGGGATGACTCTCGGTCAATTCAACAGATGAGGCTGCAATCTGGGCGGATAGGTCTGCAAGCCTCTTCTGGAAATACTCTATCAAGGGGTTTGTCAGGGAATACTGCTGAACTGATAACAGCTCTTCCTCCTGACCAAGTTGATCTGAAACCGCCTTGATCTTCTCTTCATTCTCCTTTAGCTGGACCATTATGGCCTCCAGTTTATTCTGGAATGAGGTTCTTTGAGATGTAAGGCTCTTTATCTCCTCATCAATGGAGACCACCCTGTTACGCTCCTCAAACTCTTTTAATCTTTCCATAGCCTGAGTAATCTCTCCCTTTATCTCCTCTATCCGCCTTTTTATCAGTTGCCTGTCGGCTTCAAGGTTTGAAATGGAGGCGTTTAATAAAAACCTGTTGAAATGTCTGACATAGGCATTGGCAATCTCGGCAGCAAGCTCGGGGTCTCTATCCCTGCTGTATATGCTTATCATATTCTCGGGTGTTATTTGAAAATCAATATCAGAACGCAGAAGTTTATCCAGCCTCTTTTCAGGAAATTCCTCATGCACAAGCCTGGCAAGGTGTTTACTCTTCAATATCCCGATATATGGGGAGAGGACGTCCTTCTTTGAAACAGGCTGTCTCGTATCTATGGCAAGCCTGTCCATGGCATCTGGTGAGAGATAGGAGAGCGCCTGTGATGCACTGGGCACATAGATTGTGGCCCTTGCCTCGTATACGGGTTTAATCATCTTACTCAGAATGATCGCCGTTATTACAGCGACTACTGTTACAGATACAATCTCCCTCTTTCTCCTGTAAAGGATTATCCAGTAATCAAGCAGTGTCTTCTCTCCCATGACTTTAAAAGGTCTGTTTAGAATTAACCTATATTATGTTCACATATAACCTAAATCTTCAAGCCTCTCCCTGACAAGTGCTTCGTCATCACGAGAAAGACCCTCCCCTCCGACCCCTCGTTCTCCTGAATATTCGACCTTCTTCACCTCAGGTGGCTTATAAAAGACCTCTTCAAGGACCCTCCCATCCATATAGTCAGGTATCTCTGTCCCCAAGAGGGCAAGAACCGTTGGGGCTATATCCATAATACTGCATTTGACCCCCTGAATCGGCCTCACATTCTTCCCCCATATCGTTATTATCCCATCAATGGCATGCCCTCCTGTATTTTCATGCTTATGATCTACATCCATAAAGACACTGCCTCTGAAGAGACCCGGCGTGAAGGAGAAATCCCCCGCAGGCTCCACAAATAGATACGGCATTGATTCCAAAAATGACCCGTGGAATACCTCATCTCTCATATAAAGGCGATTTATAACCCTTTCTCCTGTCTCCGGATCCTTAAGTCCTGTGAGGGAATCGATCACCTCTTCTACAAAATCTTTACCTTCTATCAATTTATCATTGAAGAAGAGATTACCGAAGTGGCATCCATTCCTCATATATACAGGCAACCTCTCGTATACCTCGTGTCTTGAGGTATATCTGGCGATCAGATTCCTCCTCATCCTGAGATCAATCCCGAGAAGATCATATATCTTATACCTGACGCCATGAGAGTCTATACCCTCAATAAATCTCTTCATCTTCCCTAACTTAAGTATCCTCCTCTTTCTTGGAAGCATCTTTATATACCCCTTCTTATATAGAAAGGTATTGAGTGATACAGTCTTTTTGATTAATTTAAAGCCATGGTCTGAGAAGAGGATGACCGTTGTACTGTCATCTGTATTCTCCACAAGTCTCCCGATCTCTCTGTCCATTGATTCGTAAAATCTTGCAACCTTATCATACATCTCCTCTGAAAAGAGGGGAGACTCTCTATCAAGGAAGTGGAAATAGCCATGTTGAACCGCATCCAGCGACTGATTATGGACTATCACGAGGTCCCAGTCATGCTTATCCATGAGCATCCTTGCAACCTTGTATCGTACAGATTCCACCTCGATAAAGTTCTCCATTATCCTCTCCACAGGTTGATGCATCTTCTGCTTTAAGGATTGACCGAGTATCCTGTAATTGGTATCCTTGAGGATGTTATAAAATACCTCCTCTGGATACACAAACCCTGGATATACCTTTGGTGCTAAAAAACCTGATATTACCACTCCTCTTCTCAGACGGGGTGGGGGATAGGTAAGGGGCACATTGATACTTATCACATCCTTACCCATGTCACTCGCTATCTCCAGGAAACTCCTGTGCACAAGAAATACAGAACTCACCAGCCTGTTCTCTCCTGTTTCAGGCTGATATAAGCGAAAATCGATGATCCCGTGTTTGCCAGGGTTTACCCCTGTATGGAAGCTGGCAAAGGCAGAGGGTGTAAGTGGGGGTATGGTGGAATGGAGGATACCGCTTGCCCCGGAAGAGACAAGTTTGTGGATATTAGGGAGCCTTCCTTCTTCTATCATGGGCCCGAGGACCCTCCATGTGGCGCCATCTATCCCTATCATCAAGACCCTGTTTTTCATCTTGGTAACCTTAGATCTGCCGTGGATATCCTCCCCTGTCGATCCTCTTAGTATAGTAATGATATATTAACACGGCCGAGGGGGCTATTATATAGATAAAATACCCGTGCCCCATAAAGCCTGTCATGAACTGGATCGAGATGAGATAGGCTGATATACCTGAGATCATCCCGAGGGTGATAACCTTGATCATGTCATCCCTGAAAAAGATTGCAGGCAGGAGCCTGAAATATATGAGCACAAAACTGAATGAATATAATACAAAGCCTATCAGACCTGTGTTGACGATCGAGAGTATAAAGGCATTGTGGGCAGGCCAGTTATGCACATTTGCTGTAAGACGCGATCCCTTCCCGATCCCTCCACCTATAAACAGATGCCTGTCGATCTTCTCGATCGACTCCTTGGCGAGTGTAAGTCTATCCTGAAGGTCTCCTCCAAGTTTTATCTCCTCATACACCATCTGCTGCACATTCTCTGCAAGGCCCGTGATAAGTCCGAATGCTATGATAAACAATAAAGCAACTGCAGAATGGATAACCAGGTATGGCCGCCTTATATATGTAAACATCACAATACCTGCCACTGCTCCGATCCAGCTTGGTCGTGAATATGTGAACAACAGGGCCACTGACATCAGGGCAAGACATAATAGGTAGGGTTTTAACTTAAAATGTCTCCTCATCCCTGGATCGATCAGGAACAGCAACAGGATGGGGATGGTGAAAGAGAGGATCCTTGCAAATGCCTGTGGATAGCCAAAGAAGGCAGGGGGCCTCAGTATACGACCAAAAAATGTATTCTGGAACATCAGATCAAGTGCCCTGGCCGAAACATTCCCGAGTATAAGCATATGAGCGGTTAAAAACAGCACCTCCTGGATGATTGCGATCAGAGAGGACAGGGCAAGGATGATGAATAGGGATTTGAACAGCCATATGAGGTTATCAAGCCTTCTCACAAGGTTTATTAATATGAATCCATAAACAATGGTCTTTGTAATCCTGAGAAGGACCACAAGACTCTCTGGGCCACCATTTATCACCGATAACATGAGGGATAACACGATCAATATCACGATGAGTTGTAAAGGGGTATTCAGCACAATCATGCCGTCCTCTCTTATATCAAGCAACCAGAGGAGGATAAAGGCAAGGATGAATATATCCAGGATATCAATAAAACCGATGGAGATCGCCTTAAACTGCGGGGATGCAACGAGCAGGGTGATAAGAATCCTTTCTCTCGCTGAATAAATGTGATCTTTAAACCGTGCACAAATGATTATGGTAAGGATTATCGTTATAAAAAAGATGGTGGTAAGCTCAAATGGGTAAAGCCTCAATAGTCTGTATCCCCCTATCTGCAGGTTCACTGTATTGTCGGCCCATATGGAGAGGAGGGGATCAAAGGCCACCATTAATCCTATGGATATACCCATGATGATGGGGATTAATGCATTCATGTGCCAAACCCTCTGATCACGATCAAAAGCACGGTATTTGGTTTTACCTTTAGATCTATTACGAGCCTCCCATCCTTAACATCCCCATATATCCTTCTCACAGAGCCCTCCAATGACACCCCATTGATAGAGTTTATATCATCGACCTGACTGAAATATTTCCTGTGATATTCCCTCATTAATTCCCTGAGATTAATCTTGACTCTGTGCCTCTTTCTAATCTCTTTCAGGCAATCTTTCCTTTGCCAGGAGGGGCAATCTCTGAGATCTGATATTATCCTTTCCACCTCTTTCAGGCCATAACCCATCCTCAATAAATAACCCCTCAGGGCATCTTCCCGGGCCTTAATCCTTGCCCTCCTGACCTTCCTGTCGATCAGACCTCCTATCCCGCAGGGGGTATCGGTAGGGCTTGGCTCTGTTGATTTGTTCAGTCTGCATGCATTGGCATTATCACTGTCTATCCTATAAATATCAATGGATACCCGTCCATCATAGGGTAGTTTAATATACCTCAGGGTCACCCTCCTCTCAAGGACATTATCTGAGATATACCTGTAAATCCTGGCAGATAACCCTTTGCCCTTATAGCCGGCCCTGTGCTCAATAATACACCTTCCTGGGTCTTTTGAAAGAAGGCACTTATAACCATCAATAACAGGCTTTAACATCAATCTTTTATCAGCATGGATCCCCTCAACACACTCCTCAAACAACCTTATTCTCTGTCTGCCCTTTTTCCTGCCTATACACCTTTCTACTTCGGTCAGGGCATTATAGACGTCCATATACCCCTCCACCCTTAACATCTCCTTCAGGTAGGGATGAAGAATCTTTATATCCGAGGGACTGAAATTAGCTATGATCGTCCTTACCTCTTTCGTGCCACCATCAATCACCGAGACAGCGGTTATCCTCTTGTCAGAGGATGGACGGGTATCCAGTACCCTAATGGACTCCCTGCGGGGGCCTGACAACATGGATACCACCCTGAAGGCATTGTATGATGGCTTTACTATGCCATCCCTTGTAAACAGTGACCAGTCACCAATAAATGAGGCACCCTTCCGCTCCTTTGACACCCTCCTTTCCTTCAGTGGATTCCTTACATTGAAGTCGTGTCCTGCCCAGTCAATGCCGGCAACCCACATATTGTAGAGGGTATTAACTATATATGCAGCGTCCTCCTCTGTATCAAGATAATCTGCAGGATATCCACCTGCATGCATAGACCAGTATGTCCAGTCAGATGGATAAAGGGATATCTTTCCCTCCTTAAGACCTGACGCCCTTATCCATTCTCTGAGTGTTGAGACCTGTCTCTGTCCTATATCTACAGGGACGGGCCTGAAGGAGTGCCAATTTATAAAGTCAAGAGGGATGTCCTTCCTGCCAACATACTGTAAAAAATTGTATAACATTGGCGATTCACCACCATCTGCCCAGCCCTCCTTCTGACATATCCTCCTGATCCTCTTCGGGTATCTATCGCATTGGGCCTTCCTGGCCCTTACAGACCACACCCCGATACCACCAACCAGTATCCTCTTGTCCACGCCTTTGACTGCCTTTGCGGCGGTCTCATAGTATCTGAAAAAAGACCTCTCGGTTCCTGCCCAGTCTCTGTCATTCGGTTCATGACCAACATAGAAACCCAAGTTATGTATCTTTAACTCATTAAAGAGGAGGTTTACGGTATACTCAACCACCCTCCCCCATAAGCCATAGTCTCTTGGTGGAGAGACATTCATGACGGATATCTTCTGTGCCCGTGAGATGGACGACCTCATCGCAGGCCTTGAGGACAGCCATTTGGGCATGCCCCTTGGATCATACCCTATGATCAACCTTATACCCCTTTTCCTGACTGTATCAATAAGGAGTGAGGCAGGTGGTGAAAGAAAATATCTGCGCAGGTCTTCTTTAAAATCCCCGAAGTCTTTACTCTCTCTCAGGATTCTTGATATGGTGAACTGGATGGTGGAGGGACGGTTCTCCCTCAGGAATTTCTTGATTTTATATTCATCCCCTTCATCTATATATGTCAGCCATATGCTACTGCTGAATATCTCGGGCAGGTGCCCTATGGTGTGTGATGCGTCGATATAGATCTCATCAGCAAATGCATTTATATTTAATAATAAGATGAGAAGCAGTAGACATATCGAGATAAGCCTCTTATGCATCCCTGACGAGCCCATGGTTCATGAGGCCGTATTTATTTACTGATATATTCAATTGCAAGAAGGCCCTTTTCTTCAGGAGAAAATACTTTATCATCACCGAGCCATGATACATCTTTTGATAGACCTCCTTATAAGAGATCCTCGTCAACCTTTTGACAGAGGCCCTCTTCTCTCTTATGGAAGGAAGGTTCTGCAGGATATATAAGATTCCTTTTAATATGGCAAATGCCCTCTTTGGTCTGAGTGACAATATACTGATAATGATCGAAGAGGCCTCCAGTATCATTCTTGAAGGAAGGATAATGTATAATGGTCTTCCTGGTGTGTTCTTTAGCAGCATCAACAGACTGTTCCTATGGACATAATACATCCTCTCGATGCTGTCCCGTTTCAGATTCGGGGCCCCCTCATGATATATAACTGCCCGAGGTGTATAGACGATCTTATATCCCAGAAGATGAATCCTCCACTGGAGGTCTATCTCCTCCATATATAAGAAGAAATCCTCATCAAACAGACCTGCCTCCATCAAGACACTCCTTCTTGCAAATAATGCCGCACCGCTACACCAGAATACCTCTATGGCATCATCATACTGACCCCTGTCAACCTCTACATGATCAAATATCCTCCCCCTTGCAAAGGGATAACCAAAGACATCCATCATCCCGCCACCGGCACTGCTGTGAAACAGCCTGCCCCCCCTCATATCAAGCATCTTGGGCTGAACAACGGCAACCCTTTCATCACCCAACGCAATCGAGAGCAGTGCCTCAATACATTGAGCATCCAGCGTGATGTCATTATTGAGGATAAAGACATACTCTCCCCTTGAGGCATTGATTCCTATATTGCAGGCCCGTGCAAATCCATAGTTTCTGCCGTTGTGTATATACTCATTCACAGGCACAGGGAATCCTGTGGAGACAGGGGAAGGGTTATTGTCAACGACGATGACCTCGACATCCTTATATGTGGAGGATTTTATTGATTCAAGGCAGTTGACCAGGTATCTCACATCTCCATAGTGGATCACAACTATGCTTACCAATGGGCTCTTCATCACAAAGAATCGAGGTCAAATAAATAATAGGATCAAGCGTTTGTCTTCATAGTGCCTTAAGCATCTCGCTTCGAATCCTTGACCCCTTGAATCTTCGTCCACTTCCTTATCTATCCCTGCTGATTTAAGAGACTCGAGAACAATCTCATACACGGCTCATTCCCCTCGACACCACCATCAAACAACACAAAACCCTCGGCAAATCTCATCTCTTTGGGGAGGGTGAAGGTTCTGAATCTGTTAAGCCCCTCAATACATGAGAGATAATCGTTATAATATAACTCTGTATGATAACACCTGATAGCCTCCTTTTTCTTCTCTATCTCGGAGGTGATATCAACGAGGATATTGGGATAGAGGGCAACTATGACCTCATAAAAGATTACCCTCACACCGGTCTCTTTGAATATCCTCCATCCTATCACACTTGCTGTCCTATGATCGGGGTGCACCTCAAAGGGGGAGGGCACATAAATAAGATCAGGGGAAAAGCCTTTGATGGCCTGTCTCAATCTGTCTGTGATCTCCTCTGATACCGTTGCTACACCCCTGTCTTTATATCCCCAGAATTCATAATCCCTCACGCCAAGGATCATCAGTGCCTCACCGGCTGAGGCCCTCCTCAGGCTCACATACTCCTTTCCATATATACCATTAAAGTCACCACTGTCGCCATCGGTCAAAAATATCACCTTTACGCGGCTGCCTGAATTGACATGCTTTATAATAGAACCTCCACACCCCAGGGATTCATCATCAGGATGGGGGGCGATGACGAGTGTGTCAAATCTGGACAGATCTCTTACAGAATAAGGATAAATATCTGTCTCATTATGGGTTCTACTCATCCCTCTAATCCCAACAATTATAACATTTTAATCAGTGGAGGCAACAGGCAGGGCTGTAGAGGACAGGGAAGAGACCGATAAAAGAGAAGGCCCCTGTCTATGAGAGGGGTCCTCTCTTTTATAACTAAGGAGTGATATTCACCTCAACACTGTCATAATACATCTGATCCATGTCCATCCTCCCGTCCATGTCCAGATCAACCCCAAAATAGAAGGTGTATGTCCCCGTGGGTAAATCAGCTGTGTTGATACCAAGCATCTGTGGCCCAGCAGTGGTGTTCAGAACCTCATAAGGACCCATCTCAATAAGTCCACCCTGGTAGGAAACTATGGGCATACAGGAGAGACACTTAAGGACCCACCTCCCGGTGTCAGAATCATAAAAGTAGTATCTAAATGATGGATCCCTTGCAATCACCCACCAGTCTGCACCCTGCCCTGCCATATCCCCTGGCGTAAGGGCAATGGTCACAGAGAGTGGATCACCATGCTGGAGATTAACAGGCCCATCTGAGCCGTTTGCCTTTATGTCAGGGAGAGGCTCAGAACTGACGACACCTTCCAGGCGGAAGGCGAGGTCCTGTTCGGATAGGCCCCAGGTATCCTTCATAGACGACCATGTTGTTGGAAGACCGAAACCACCATCAGGATTTATCAACACAGCATCCCATCCATTGGTGGTATCAGAAACCTGACGCCCGTACTGAAAGCATGAGCCAAAGTCCATCTGAGGATAAAAGACAAGCCAGTATGTCCCAGGGGCAAGATTGATAGGGGTTGAGAGGTTCAGGGTGACATTACTCAGCCACCCACCAGTACCTGTAGTGAGGGTTACCTGGGAGTCAGTTGGGGGGAGGGAGAGACTCCATATGGCACCCCCTGTACGTGGGTTCCCTGCAGGTTTACCACCATCGTCAGGATATATCTCCCAATTAAGGGTATTGGCGCAGGTTAGATCACCACCGGCGTTCCATGTGTTGCCAGGTATAAATATCTCTGTAATAATCCATGTCTGGGTGTTTGTGAAGTCGTCTGCAAGATATATATCATAACTATCATATGCCGCCTCGAAATCCTGGCTCGAATATGTAGTATGGTTTGAAACACTGAGGGGCTGATCCCATAGTACATCGGCAAATGTCTCTACGGATAAACCCAGCCCTATCCACAAGACTATTAATATAACAAACAAATTTTGTCTCCATCTTGCCGGAATATACTCTCTCATCTTCCCCCTCCTTCGATATTATTTAAAAAAGAAGATGGTTTTAAAGCTCGCCCTTCTTTTAACCCTCTATTCTCACCCCACTTAAAATAACACCCTGTATGTAAAGTATTATCACAACATAACGGATTTGTCAACAGAAAAAACTGGATATAATCCTCTCTTTTTCATTATAATTAACCGCAAAAAATGCCCCATCTCAAAAAGGTAATCGATGAGTTTTAAAAAGAGCCTTATTATATTGGTAATGGTATTTTTATTTGTAATATTCATAATCATAACTACAGAAGTCCTCCTGCGACTTAAAATAAGAATAACAGAGAAGGGCCCATCAAGATATCTCGATTATGGTGATGTATATAAGGCTGGCATAGATAATTGGGCCAAGGGTGGAAAATTAAAGGAGGGTTTTAAGGGTTGGGTCATTGATGGATATGGTGGCAAGGTGTGGTGGGAGAATAACTCTGATGGATTTCGAAGCTCCCGTGAATATACAGCGTATCCACCATGTGGGGTATTGAGGATCTTATCCATGGGGGATTCCTTCACAGCAGGGTATAGAGTCGGACAGCATGAAACATTCTCTTATCTGTTAGAGAGGTGGCTTAACGATATTTACATAAAATCAGAGGTATTAATATCGGATGTTGAAGATCCTGTCAAGGGATTTTATTATTTAAATAATTACGGGTATCTCTTCCATCCTCATGTAATCATTCTGGGTATCACTCTTGGCAATGATCTTACCCAGGCTTACATAGGCCTTGACCCGCAGGGGACATACTCTATCGTCACAGATGGAGAAGACATCAAGATAGTAAAAAATAAATTTTTTGATAATACAAGGTTTTTCCAACGATTAAAGAAATACGAAATACCTGAAGGATGCCTTAAACAACATAAGCATACGGTAAAAAAGCGATGGATGGATATAATAAACCTCCTCCAAGATAACTCTATGATATTCAAGAGGGTCATGGATAGGCTCAGTATAAATAAACCACAGGCTATAGTAAGCTGGTTTGGCGAATACACACGCCCAAAGCTCTTTGATGGTGTCAATGGTCTCGGGATATACCTGAATCCGTATCCGTCTGAAATAGCCATAGCATATCAAAGGCTCTTCAGGATATTATCGGCATATGAGAGTTTCTGCAAAACTCGTGGAATCACCCTTATAATCACACTATTTCCACAGCGCTTTCAGATTCAGCAAGGGGACTGGGAGAAGACCGTTCAGACATACGGGCTTAACGAAACATGTTTTGATACAATGCTGCCAAATAAGGTCATTATGGAATTTTGCAGGCAAAAGGGGCTAAATTGTATTGATCCAACCCTAAAGATGCAAGAACAATATGAAAAAATCGGGAAAAGTCTATACCTGCCAAAGGGAGACATGCACTGGAACAGGCTGGGCCACAAGGCATATTTTGAGGCTGCAAGAGAGGAATTCCTTGAAATAATACAGCGTAATAAAATACGCCCTACATGTTAAATAGAGACCGAAAAAACTCACCTTGTGAGAGACCTTCTTATGATATGAAAGGAAAGCAATATATAATAAGAAATTATCTCCCAGGAGATGAAAAAGAGATAACCTCCCTCTTCAAGACGGTCTTCGGGAAGGATATGAGCATAGATCAATGGAGATGGAAGTATTTCTCAGCAGAGGAAAAGCTATACACAAAGGTCGCGCAGGATGCTGCAGGGAAGATTATTGCCCATGCCGGTGCCATTCGTCTCAGGGGCGTCCTGGAAGGCAGGACCATTCCATTCTTTCAAATTGTGGATGTCATGGTCCATCCCGAATACAGAGGGTATATGGGCAGGAATAACCTCTTTAAGTTCATTATGAAGGCCCTATTTGAAGACATAAGTAGGGATTTTGACAGGGTTCTATGCTATGGCTTCCCAGGGAAGCGTCCTTATATACTTGGAGAAAAGACAAAGATATACGATGCCATAGAGGAGGCAATAGAACTCATTATAACGCCCACCAGAAAACGGCTTTCTCTGTTTAAGGTCAAGCCCCTTGACTGGAAAGACAGGAGAATAAACAATCTCTGGGAAACGATAGCCAAAGACTGTAAGCTTTCTCTTGTAAGAGACACAAAATACCTCCTCTGGAGATATGCATCAAACCCATCCTTCACTTATAGCCTCCTCGGCCTCTTTACCTTTGGGAGATTGAAGGGCTGGGTTGTCATAAGGCAGGAAGGAGAGAGAATCCTTATAGTAGACCTCCTTGTTAAGAAAAAAAGACTGAGGGAGGCCTTAAAGGCTATCGAGGATTATTTCTCAAAGGATAAACCTTCTATTCATATGTGGTTGCCCCATGGCTGGAGAGGCTTTATTAACAGCTATAAAGAGCAACAGACAGGTGTCATTGTAACCAATATGATATGGCAACTGCCATTAAAAACCCCCCTTGTAAGGGATAGGTTATACTACACAATGGGTGATACCGATATATTTTAAGATTTCTTATCCCTTCTTTAAGATATCTTTCAGTCTCCCTAAAAACCCTTTAAGCCTGATGGAAAGGCTCAGCCTGTCAAGGATAAGGGTCTGTTGTTGAAGGGAGCTTACCAGATTATTATTCAATTCTATAAGTAAATCCTCTATCCTTTTCAATTCGCCCCCGATATCGATTGACCCAAGCTCTACAGGGCCTCCGCTCTCTTTAATATCTTTATCATAGATAGCTATCCATTCTCCCCAATGGGGGATAAATCTGTTAAATCCCATGTTTATGAAATCTGTGTATGTCCAATGTGATTTGTGTGTCTCATATGGATTATCAGGAACGACTTGTTCTTTAAACTCCTTGGGTGTGGCAACGATAACCCTTCTACCGACCCTCCTCAACTCACCAAGAAACCTGAAACCATCCTCTTTACTCAAATGCTCCAGGATGGCGAGTGCCAATATGAGATCGTACCCACCCTCCTGTTTATGGGACAGGATCTCAAGGGCATCCCCGATTATTATATCGTTATATGCCCACCTCGGGATAAACCTCAGGTATCCCTGAAACCCTTCTATACCATCAATGGTTATACCCCATTCTTTAGGTCTGTCCTCCTTCAGCTTCTCAAAAAATTCAGGATCATCATAAAGATCAAGGTATATACGGCAGAGCATTCCATATACACCAAGGCCGCAACCAACATCGAGAATGGACGCCGGACGGATCCGCATGATCTCGGACAGCACGATTGATATCAACTCATAATGACTATAAGGCATTCACAACTCTCCAGGACGCAACCCTATCGAATCTCCCATCGATTTTCAAGGTGACAGAAGCCAAGCTCAAGTGACTCCTTGACAATCTCAAAGGGTGGAAGCACCTTCTCATGATAAACCATTAACCCTTTATCATCAAAGACCCTGGCGTGGGCATAATAGATTCCCCCAAGCAAAGGGATGTTAGGATATGTGATTATTATCTCCCTTCTCTTCCCACGGAGTGGCTCTCTGCCCGCGAGATGTGTTCCTGTAGCATTAACCCCCCATCCGCTCTCTATCTTGATGGATAGGGTTACATTATAGGGCAACTCATCTGATATGCTCTCAATTAATAAGCGGAATTTTAAATCATCACCCCTTCTTATTGGAGGTCTATTAATCATCTCTAATTCCCTTATTACTACGGGCAGATCATTTGAAGGGGAGACCTCTACATGTTCTGGAGTATTGTTTTTCCCAAGTTGATAGAACTCATAAGCAGGGATCACCTTTTCGGGCCTATCAAACATCTCTATCATACCATTCTTCAGCCAGATGACCCTGTCACAGAGGATGCTCACCTGATAGGTACTATGAGAACAGAAGATGATGGTCCTCCCCCTATTTTTAAACTCAATTATACGATCAATACATTTTTTTTGAAAATGGAGGTCCCCCACAGATAGTGCCTCATCAACAATCAATATGTCGGGTTCTAAAGAAGACACAAGGGAGAAGGCAAGCCTCATCTGCATGCCTGTGGAATAAGTCTGTAAAGGCATGTCTATAAAAGAGCTGAGTTCTGAGAAACTTACGATCTCTTCATATTTAGATTGTATATAACTCCTTGGCAATCCAAGCAAGTCACCATAGAAAAAGATGTTCTCTCTCCCTGTAAATTCAGGATGAAAGCCGATGCCCAATTCGAGAAGGGCAAGCACTGTGCCTTTAATCTGAATCGTTCCATAGGTAGGGGTAAGCGTTCCTGCTATTAACTGTAAAAGGGTGCTTTTACCAGCCCCATTCTCTCCTATGACTCCGAGTGACTCTCCCTTTTTGAGGGAGAAAGAAACATCCTTTAAAGCAGCAAACTCGGTATGTCTATTACCATTTACAAAGAACTCTTTTAGTCTGTCCAGCGGTCTTTCATAACGCCTGTATATCTTGGTTAAGTTTTTAACACATAATACATCATCATTCAATAGAATCTCCTTCATTGTAAAGGGAAAACTTATCTCGGCTGCATTAAGAAATCTTCGGCCTTCTTAGCAAGGGTCTCAAAGAGGTTATACTCTCCTTTTATCTCTGCCGCTTTTATATGGCATCTCCTGCATAAATGGAAATAGAGGTTATTTTTCATATTCATAAATTCAACCTCTGTCATATCTGTTATCGTGGCCATCGTACTTACACCATGTGCATCCATACAGCAGGCGAGTATCCTCCCCTCTGAATCTATAACGCACAAATCCTCCACATGGAAGATGCAGTCCCCTGAACCACTATCTTCTGAAGAGCTGTATATATGCTTACTGTGTACCCTGCTAACATCAACCTGCCCTGCCCAGTCATGGATGTAATCAAGCTCTGATGTCAAGACCGGAAGCATGGGGTATCTATCTATTATCTCTCTATATATCCGCTCCGCACGTTCGGTATGAAAAGAGATCTTGATCCATGATAGACCTGCTTTTACTAAGTCGTCCAGTATATCCATGGTCAATAGCTCTGCATTGGTAGAGAAACCAAAGAATAAACCCTTCTCTCTGCATCTCTCAGCAATATACAGGAGGTCAGGGTGAAGCAGTGGTTCGCCAAAGTGGTGGCCACATGCTATATTAAAAAAAAAGGGGAATTCCACAACCCTGTCAAAGATCTCTCTTGACATATGTAACTTAGGCCGCCTCAGGGCCTTCTGTGGGCAATAATCACATCCAAGATTGCATATGCTTGTTATCTCAAATTGATATATACGCATCTCTTTAAGAAGTCAGGATTACCCTCTCGTATTCTTTTATCATCCTCGTTATTGACAGCTCCTTAGCCCTTCGAATCCCGAGACTTGCAAGCTCCTCAAGTCTTGTCCTGTCCTTGAGCAAGGAAATGACCACCTCTGCAAGTCTCACAGGTTCATCCGGTGACACAAGCACACCATACCTTCCCTCGATTATCTCAGCAGGCCCATATGGACAATCTGTAGCAACTACAGGGGTTCCGCAGGCCATCGCCTCAATAATATTATAACCAAAGCCTTCGAAAAGGCAAGTATGCACATAGATATCGGAACGGAAGATATAAGGAAAAACATTCCCCTTTTCTCCAAGAAAGTAAACCGAGCCACTGATACCGAGGTCCTCTGCCATACCCTTCAGCCTCCCAAACTCTGGTCCATCGCCTATAATAACAAGTGTGGATTCGATTTTTTTCCTTATTATGGAGAAGGCCTCCAAGAGGAGACACAGATTCTTTTCGGGAGATAGCCTCGAGGCAGAACAGATCACCGGATATCTCTTATCTACTAACACATCACAATCATCAATTGGCTTATTCTTTAATACATTGATAAGATCAATATCTATCCCATTAGGTATAACCTCTATCTTTTCATCTCTGCCCAGAAAGTATCTCTTTAGCTCCTCTTTCACACCCTTAGAAGGGACTATGACCCTATCAGCGAATATCATGGTAGTCGATATCACAGACCAGAGGAATATCTTCCTTAATATCCCATGTTCAAAGTGCCTCATGTGTTCATACACAGGCCCCCTGAAGGATATCACCTTTCTCATCCTGGCTTTAGAAAAGAGAGAGGAGAAGACGAGGAGGGCAGATGGATAATGCATTACAGAAAGGACAACATCAGGTGCCTCTCTTTGGAGTATCCCTGAAACAGCCTTGGCATCTCTTAAGAGTGTCCTTAAATTAACAAACCAGCCACTCAGGCCATAAGCCTGGGTATCAATAAATCTATCATAGGAACCCACAGGGAAATAGTCCCTTATGGCCCCTGATGCAAAAAAGACCACCTCCTCTATTGGTTCTCTATCAAGATATTTCAGGAGATTTCCGGTTGTGCGTTCAGCCCCTCCAAATGATGAGTTTATATGTAATATCAGCAGCCTCATGCCTACAGCACATCCGCAAATCCCCTTTTGAGCTTCCTGAAGAAGAAGATGCCTCCTGAGAATAATAATACTGTTATGAGAAGAAGATAGAATATGTCGATGAATTCTGGAAGTCTACCATATAGGATTATACTATGATATGCCTCTGCGAGGGGCGTAACAGGATTTAAACGGATAATCACACGCAGGTCTTTGGGAATAGCCGTGATAGGATAAAGTATTGTGGAAAGATAGAAAAAACCCTGAAGGGCAAGGCCAAGGAATTGCACTATATCCCTTATATAAACCGTCAAAGAGGATAATATCAGGGTTATCCCGGTGGTCAATACAATCTGAATAAATAGCAGGATCAGGATAAGGGGGATTTGAATCAATGAGACCCCCTTATTCCATATAAAAAAAGCACATAAAAAAAGGAGCATCCCGATACCATAATGAATAAAAGAGGAGAGGACCGAAGTAATGGGAAACAACTCGGCAGGGAACATAACCTTCTTTATTATCTGCCTCTTTTCAACTATCGAGGATGAGCCCCTTGTAATGCCCTCATGCAAGGCAAACCATGGGAGGAGTCCGGAAAGCAGAAAGGCTATAAAGGGTATCTGCCCTGTCTCGGTGTGTATTCTTATCTTCATTATTTGAGAAAAGACAAGCCAGAAGAGAAGGATGAAAAGGACTGGTTGAAGAATCGTCCAGAAGACCCCCATTGTAGAACCTGCATACCTCTCCTTTAAATCTCTTAAAAGCAGGTGGGGAAGGAGTGCAAAAATCCTTTTAAGACGATCCATCAGGAATGTAATCTTCAGTATCTTGCGTATCTTACCCCTGACATCTCTTCGTAGTATTCCTTATACCAATCATCATAGACAAATACCCATCTCTCAACAAACCTGACCTTTGTCTTTGGTTTGCTAAAAACCTCCCCTTTAAACCTTATCCTTGGAACAGAGTACTCTATCTCCATATTCACCTTTGCAACATTGCCTTCAATCTCTATCTCATTGATTCTATAATTGTGATATTTTATCCTCCCTCTTCTTATCAAATAGTCCTCCACCCTATTTCTTGCCCTGAAGAAAGGATCAGAAAGGCTGAATGCCTTTTTATAATCATTATTCATAAACGCATCCCACGACTCCCTGACCCTCTGCCTCAAATAACCCTCATTGAACTTCCCAGGCCACCTCTCCGAAGAAGATGGTAATCTCTTTAAGTCATATGGATTAAATTTATAAAATATCAAATCTCTGTCCCTGAACGCATCATCTTTATATCTCTCTGCTATAAGGTAATAACTACCTCCAGAATAGAAGAAACAACCTACCAAGGGATTAAAACCCACTGACTCTCTACCCGGGAATGTAAGGGGTATGTCCTCCTCCTGCCATGTGGCCCCATAATCTCTTGAGTAATTAAGATAAATTCCGGGCCTTATCTCCCTCCAGTCTTCCCACACAACCACCACCTCGCCATTGCCGTTTGAAGCAATATGGGGGAGCCTCGCCTTTGTATTGTCAAAGGAGTAGTGTCGTAGAGTAATGGGGCCCATCCAAGTGGTGCCATTATCCTCGGATCTGAAGAGATACACCTTCTCCTTTGCACCCCTCACCCTCTTCCTGCCACTTACAGCTATATATATATGGCCACTATCGTCATGGGAGACATCAACCTTTGACATATCAACACCCTTTAACGCATCAAAGGAAAAGCTCTTCCAGCTTCTCCCTTTATCATCAGAATATACGCCCTCAAGCAAGAAATCTTTATCATCATATCTGGTAACAAGCCACATGAGGAAAAATCTTTCTCCAGATCTAAATGCCTCGAAATATGGGGCTATCTGGGGTGCATCCTTTATCTTTATCTCCTCCTCGAGCTCTCCCTTCAATAAGTTAAACCTCCTCATGGCCATATACAGTCTGCCCTCCTTACCAGTCCATGAAAATACATATACCCCATCCTTATCCACTATCCATGCTGGATATATACCCTGAAGAACCCTGTATGTCTTTGAAAAGCTCTTTCCATGATCAGTAGAGTACTTAAAATAGAGATAATATTCCGAGCGTTTCCGAACATAGGATTTCTCACCAAGCCAGAGGAGATAAAGATTCTGCCCTTTTGACTCAATCCTTATCCTGGAGAGGGGCTCGGAGTCCTCATCGATCACTATTGCAGGCTCAAAAGTTTTACCTCCATCGAGAGATCTCCTGAGCTTCAGCCTCTTACCTCTTAGCTTCTCCCTCCATATTACATACACATAATCGCCATCCACCTCGATAGAAACCCCTGAAGCCCTACCCTTCTCTTCGGGCTGAAGAAGACCGATCTCTCCTCCGTCAGGATGTCTATAACGCACATCCCCATCCTTTGTGTAATAACAGAGATGTAGTCTCCCTGCGTGATCAACCTCATAAGTCCACTTTCTTTTATACTCCTGTCCCTCCTTATTGAGAAGAGTTCCTGAAACTAAGCTTCCCCCTCCATGCACACCCAGTGAGGCACAGGAATACAGGATCAGCAATAACAATAATATGAGCCGGTTCATCCACCCTCCAAAGAATGAAAAGTTGGTTAAAGAGACAGAAAATAGGGGTTACCTCCTTTGGTAACCCCTATTATATCACACATTTTTATAGAGTGATACTGATTAGAATCCGTCTATACCACCTGCACCTACACGGGAACCAAATGCGCCTGTCCAGTTGGCATTATCCCTGAGCCATACCGCTGTATTGAGCGTATCCACTATGGGCTCTCCGTTTAAAGTGCTGCCAAGGTTGTACTCGAGTTTAAAGACCACTGCGTCAGCAACAGCACCAGCACCGGAACCCAGCCATGTATTAGCATATGTCCATCCACCTGTATCTACAAGATGGTTATATGCCATTGTGGTCATCAACTCATCAGCACTGACAGCACCAACACAGGTGATGGATACCTCTACATAGCCTGATATTGGATTCTCATCCCTGTCCCATGCTACAAGATTCTGACCGCTTGCAGGATCCACATCAAAGAGATAAAACACTACATTCTTATTTCCGGCATCCTGATTCGTGCCAACAGGTGTTACAAAGAAGAGGGTCTGAAATTCGCTAAGAGGCAGAAGATGAAGCGGCGCTGCTTCAAACCAATTAAGCACCTCTCCCTGAACCTCCTGAGCATTTCCAAAGGCAGGATTTAAGGCACTGGTATCAAGGGAATTATATGCCCTGTATCCCCATGCAGCACCAAGGGCATAGTCAAAGAGCATTGCCTCACCATAAAGCTCTGCATCATTGACCTGGCCATTATCCACCAGAAGGAATGCCCTTGTAGGCGCAAGGGCACCAAGGACATCAAATGGCCCTGTATAGCCAGCATTAGCAGTGGTGGGGTCGATCGCTCCAGGGTCACCGAAGAGCACACCACCCGTTGCTGAACCATATATGCCACCTACATCAAAGGCCACAACGTCCTCTTCTGAAGACTCTCTCCAGAAATCTCCCTCCTCGCACTCCTGTGCGCGATCATTTGGATCAAGTTTATAGAAATATGCATAGTGGAGCTGACCTGTCCCGTTTGTATCGTGGTTCACCACAGAGATCATGGTTGTCACATTGTCACTTACTACGACATAGGGGAAGAGAAGTGCATCAGCGTCTGCATCATGAACCATCACAGCAAGTGACAGGAGCAAAGCCACAACCAAGCTACAAGATAGAAGAACCTTTCTCATTTAAAGCCTCCTTACTCTTAAATAGTGTTGCGCTTCCCAAGGGAAGCAATAATCCATACCCTTTTTATCAATTTAAACAACTTACTTTAAATGTTTCTCTATCACCCCCTTTTATTTTAGAATTATGAATCAACCTCTCGCCATCCCGTTTAGAACTGCCCTCTGTCTAAATTTTATTTAACAGTATAAGGCTTCCACTTCCTGTTGTCAAGTCTTTTTTGGTAACTTCAGATCTCCTCTTTCCCCACTGAGGGAAATCAACTAAATATCCACAATACATAAAGAAGCAAATTTTATACCAGTATCACATGCCTTTATTTTTCTTAAAAAAACTCCTTTTATTTAAAGAACAAAGGGTGCCTTTTTACCACACTCTGTTGTATATTTAATACACAGCCCATCCTAATTTACCCCTCTCCTAAGTGTATCCTTAAGTCCTTTAAGTTTTTTCTTGAATTCCTCTGTAACGATCCTTGATTCATCAATAGACCTTGCAACATGGGGTGTTATCATGACAACCAGCTCTGTCCTCTCCTCCTCCTGAGAGGTATATCCAAAGAGAAGGCCGAGTATAGGAATGTCCTTAAGCAATGGGATACCCTCTCTCACAATGCTTTTATTTTCCTGGATCAGTCCTCCTATTACGACCGTCTGACCGTCCTGAACTACAATATTCGTCTCTGCCATCCTGTTGGAGATTATAGGGTTACCACTCACGCCTGCCTCAGGATCAACACTTGAGACCTCCTGCTTCACCTCAAGCGAGACAAGGCCACCCTCATTTATCTGGGGTTTCACTGTAAGCACAACCCCTGTGTCCCTGTACTGGATGGATGTAACGGTCTCTCCACCAGAGGTCACACTTGTTGAGGTCTGAACAGGCACCTGCTTGCCAACCTGTATCTTTGCCTCCCTGTTATCAGAGACCATGATGTGGGGAGAGGCGAGCACCTTGACCTTTGACTCCGAGGCAAGGCTCTGGAGCAGACCCCTTATAACATCCGCAGAGTCCACCGCTGCAAAGGTAAACCCCGAGGAAGAAAGGGGATTTTCTATATCAAAGGATAGTTGGTCAGAGCCTGCTGCTGTAAATCCTGTCAGCTCGGTATTGTCAACACTGAAGTGCGATTTTAAGAACCATTCTATACCGAACTTTAACTTGTCACTCAGTGTTACCTCTGCAACGAGCACCTCTATAAGGACCTGCCTCGGCACAATATCTATCTTCTTTATGGCGTCCTCGATTAAGGGGTAATCACTCGGTGTGGTGAGTATAATAAGGGAGTTTGTGATCTCGTCAGGGAATATCTTTGTCCCCCTTGATACAAGGGGCTCTTCAAGTGGTGATATCGAGAGGCTCCTTTTTGCAGGGACCCGTGTGGGTGTTGACCTGGCCTTTGACCTTGTGGTTGTCTTTGAGGGTGCCTTCGACCTTGAGATACCACCCCCCCCAAAGAGTATCTGCTGGAGTATCTCTGCAACATGCTCTGCCTTGGAGTTCTGGAGTGGATAGACGTATATCTTCGGACTTGCGCCCTCAAAGGTCTTGTCGATCAGGTTTACCCACTTTCTCACGTGATCGAGATATTCCTGATTTGGAGCAACCACAAGCAGGGCGTTCAGCTTCTCTATTGGCAGTAATCTCACCTTGAGGGCCCCTTTCTCATCGGTCGGGAAGAGTGGCAACGCACCCCTGAGGCCATCCATCACATCCCTCACATTGAAATTCTTGAAGACGAACATCTCAACCTTTATATCCTCAAAGACCTCATCATCAAAGGTCTCCACGATCTGGAGCAGTCTCTTCATATTCTCGTCGGTATCAGCAATAATAAGGAGATTCCTGCCTGGTACCTCTGTAATGGTTGCCCCCTTTGTGAGAAAGGGCTGGAGGATTGTCTTCATCTCGGAAGAGCTGATAAAGTTGAGCGGGATTATCTGGATTATTGACCTTCCCCTGACCTCCAGATCCTCAGGTGAACGGCCAAAACCTATCTCAACAGGCTCTTTACTAACCTCTGTAAGGGGGATTATCCTGTATATCCCTGCCTCCTCGACGATGCTCACCCCGTTGAGCCTGAAGAGTGTTGATACCACGGACAATAAATCAGCCCTTTTTATGGGTTTTACGGATCGGAATGTGATCCTGCCTGAAACTCTTGGGTCTACAAGATAGTTCACCTTCAGTATCTCGCCAAAGATGGTGTGGATAACCTCGTATATATCTGCATCATCAAAGAAGAGGCTGACCGTACCAGAGGTTGGGATCAACTCGACCTCTGCAATGGACTCCCTTTGGGATTCCTTCTGCTGGATTGTTTCTGAAGGCCTCTTCACTCCTTGTCTTGACTGCTGGGAAGAAAAGGGAGAACCCTTTTTAGCTGTCCCTTCGCCTCTTCTTTCTGTGCTTTCTTCTCTTGTAGAATCCGTTACATTTTTAGCCATAACAATACTTCTGGCCATGGAGACTTTGTGTGACAAAAGACCGGAATTTCCAGAGATGCTGAGGGAGTCATTCACGAAAAGGAATGATAAGACCACAGCAAGGGTTATCAAAAAGGCTGCTCTTTTCACCGTCCACCGCCTAAGGTAAATTTTTGCATATTATATCCTATAAAACAAAATTAATCTATCATATATAGACCCTCGGTAGCGTAAAATATTTTGTGTAAAAATCTTGAGAAATATAAAAATAGGGTGTATCCTCCATTGATTAAAAAACAAAATTTAAAGAAAGGAGGTACACCC
>MTOQ01000069.1 GCA_002011735.1 Nitrospirae bacterium JdFR-81
GAGGCTTCTTCTTTATCCCTGGGGACGAAGGGTCTGATATTCCTCCTCTTCCATGGTTTATTATTCTCACAGTGGATACTATGTCCTAACCGGAAAGAGGTTAGGTATTGACATGGGGTTATAAATAATATTATGATTAAGTTGCCTTTAAACTAGTCCTGAGAGGCTAGTAAGGATAGCTTGGAATGCTCAATAATTCCTCCAACCGGTTGCCCTTCTTCCTCTCAGGGAGAAGGTTTTTTTTATGCCTGAAGAGATACTGAACAGCAAGGAGATCGAGAGGGCCTTAAAGAGGCTTACCCACGAGATTATCGAGAGGAACAAGGGGGTCAGGAATGTCTGTCTCATAGGTATTCAGCGTGGTGGTGTATTGCTTGCCAAGAGACTCGCGGCACTTATTGAGTCCATAGAGAAGGAGAGGGTGGAGGTTGGCTCACTCGATATAGCACTTTACAGGGATGACATACATATCAAGGACGAACAGCCTGTGGTGAGGTCCACTGATATACCATTCCAGATAGAGGGCAAGACCGTTGTTTTGGTGGATGATGTGCTCTTTACAGGCAGAAGCATACGGGCCGCCATGGACGCATTAATAGACTATGGCAGACCTGCATATATACAGCTTGCTGTCCTTATAGACAGGGGACACAGAGAGCTTCCCATAAGGGCCGATTATGTGGGGAAGAATATACCCACCGCGATCAATGATCAGGTTGAGGTCTATATTGATGAAAGAGACAGTAGGAAAGACAGGGTTGTGTTAATAAGGGGATAGCTTTGTCTGTCATGCTCAGATCAAAGGATCTTCTTGGGATCAGAGACCTTACACCAGAGGAGATAAAACTCATCATTGATACAGCATCGGGTTTTAAGGATGTCCTGAAAAGGGACATAAAGAAGGTGCCTGCGTTGAGGGGTAAGACGGTCGTAAACCTCTTCTTTGAGCCGTCAACAAGGACAAGGACATCGTTTGAGCTTGCCGCAAAGAGGCTGAGCACCGATGTAATAAACTTTTCTGTTCCTGCAAGCAGTGTGGTGAAGGGTGAGACCTTGAAGGACACTGCCCTGACCATAGAGGCACTGGGAGCAGACTTTGTTGTCGTAAGGCATTCATCAGCAGGTGTGCCACACTTCTTGAGCAGGATACTGAGGGCGTCTGTCATTAATGCAGGTGATGGGGCGAATGAGCATCCAACACAGGCATTGCTTGATCTATTCACCATCAGGGCACATAAGAAGAGGATAAAGGGACTTATTGTTGTGATCATCGGTGATATAGCCCATAGCAGGGTCGCACGTTCCAATATCTATGCACTCACAAAGATGGGTGCAAAGGTGAGGCTTGTTGCGCCCTCCACCCTCATCCCGCTCGAGGTGGAGAGGCTCGGTGTTGAGGTATATAATTCGGTAGAGGATGGCATAAGGGGTGCTGATGTGGTGATGACCCTGAGGCTCCAGCTTGAAAGGCAGGTGAAGGGTTTTCTTCCATCACCTGAGGAGTACTTCAACCTCTATGGTTTAACGACAGAGAGGCTCCGCCTTGCAAAAAAGGACGCCATAGTGATGCATCCAGGCCCGATGAACAGGGGGGTGGAGATAGAGACCGAGGTTGCCGATGGTCCGCAGTCGGTGATACTTGAGCAGGTGACAAACGGTCTTGCCATAAGGATGGCCGTGCTGTATCTCCTCTCCCGGAGAAGACGGACTCGCTGAGGTGGAGTGGGAGTAACGAATGAGCATACTTATCAGGAATGGATATGTCATCGACCCTTCACAGCAGATAAAGGGTCACAGGGACATCCTTATAAAGGATAGAAGGATAGAGGGTATCTATCCAAGGGGTAAGGGCCCGAAGGCAAGGATGACGATAGACGCCTCCAAGTGTGTGGTCGTCCCTGGGTTCGTTGATATGCATACACACCTGAGAGAGCCCGGCTATGAATATAAGGAGACCATAGAGACAGGCACAAAGGCCGCTCTGAGGGGCGGTTTCACCTCTGTGTGTCCCATGCCAAATACAGACCCTGTAAATGATGACATCTCTGTTACCGAATACATGATCAGGGAGGCATCGAGGCTTGGATATGCCTCTGTCTATCCCGTGGGTGCCATAACAAAGGGGCAGAGGGGGGAAGAGCTGACCGAGATGGAGATGCTTAAGGAGGCAGGCTGTGTGGCCTTCTCCGATGATGGGAGGCCTGTCATGAATAGCCTCATAATGCGTCGTGCCCTTGAATACTCCAAGATATTCGATCTCCCCATCATCTCACACTGTGAGGACATCAACCTCTCACAGGGAGGGGTAATGAATGAGGGGTATGTATCGACCATCCTTGGCCTCAGGGGCATACCAAAGGTCTCAGAGGAGATAATGGTTGCCAGGGACATCGCATTGTGCAAACTGACCGGTGGCAGACTCCATATCGCCCATGTCTCTACAGAGGACTCTGTCAGGCTCATAAGGGAGGCAAAGAGGATGGGATTGAATATAACGGCAGAGACATGCCCACATTACTTCACCCTGACCGATGAGTCACTCATGAATTATGATACAAATCTCAAGGTAAACCCACCCCTCAGGACATCAAGGGATGTAGAGGCCATCAAGGAAGGCCTGGCAGATGGGACGATAGATGTGATCGCAACAGACCATGCACCACACCACTATGATGACAAGAACAGAGAGTTCGACACAGCCGCCTTTGGCATATCCGGGCTTGAGACGGCCTTTGCCCTGAGCCTCAGGCTCGTTGATGAGGGTGTGCTTGATATGAATGGCCTTGTCTCCAAGATGTCGATCAATCCTGCAAGAATACTGGGGATACAGAAGGGCACACTGAAGCCTGGTGCCCAGGCAGATATCATCATCTTTGACCCTGAGAGGGAATTCACAGTGGATGTAGAGAGGTTTTATTCAAAGGGTAAGAACTCACCATTTAATGGGTGGCAGCTGAGGGGTGTAATAGTAAAGAGCATAGTGTCAGGAGAGGTCTATGAGTGGGAATAAGAAGGCACTTCTGGTCCTGTCGGATGGAACGGTATTTGAGGGTGAGGCATTTGGTGCTGATGGAGAGGCCATTGGTGAGGTTGTCTTTAACACATCGATAACGGGCTATCAGGAGATACTCACCGACCCTTCTTACAAAGGCCAGATCGTGGTTATGACCTATCCACAGATTGGCAATTACGGAGTGAATCAGGAGGATGTGGAGTCAGGCATGCCCCATGTAGAGGGCTTTATCGTCAAGGAGTATATAGACTTTCCGAGCAACTGGCGTTCTGAGATGAGCCTGAGGGAGTATCTGATCAAGAACAATATACTCGGCCTGGAGGGGATAGATACAAGGGCGCTTACAAGCCACCTCAGAGACGGTGGTGTCCAGATGGGGATCATCTCAACCATAGACCCAGATCCGCACAGTCTCCTTGAGAAGGTAAGGGCCCATCCTGGTATCTCATCACTCGATCTTGTGAAAGAGGTGACCACAAAGAGGGATTTTAAATGGAACGAGGGTATATGGAGGTGGAGGCCCAACCCCTCTGCCGGTCATCCATCACTCTCCATAGTGGTTTATGACTTCGGTGTTAAGAGGAATATCCTGAGGCATCTCTTTGATGTAGGCTTTGATATCACGGTGGTGCCGGCTACAACACCTGCAGAGGCGGTGCTTGAGATGGACCCTGATGGTGTGCTCCTTAGTAACGGTCCAGGAGACCCGCAGACCATCGGTTATGTCATACCCACTATAAAACGATTGATAGGCAAGAAGCCAATCATCGGCATATGCCTCGGCCACCAGCTCCTCGGGCTTGCACTTGGAGGGACCACCTACAAGCTCAAATTCGGCCATCATGGAGGTAACCACCCTGTTATGGATCTTGCCACCGAAAAGGTGGAGATTACATCACAGAACCATAACTACTGTGTGGATATGAAGAGCCTTAGAGGCCAGGCAATCCTCACACACAAAAACCTCTATGACGGGACAGAAGAGGGGATGAGGCATAAGGATCTGCCCATCATGTCAGTCCAGTATCATCCAGAGGCAGGACCAGGCCCCAATGATTCATCATACATATTCAGGAGATTCAGGGAGCTGATCTCTGGAAATGTCTGATGGATAAGGACAGACCATATACACTGAATGTTGAGAAGGAGAGACTGATATTCATGACATTATCATACAGGGCTGAAAAGGAGAGCGTGCTTCATAAGGGCATATACAGCAGGGAACTTGCGTCCATGCTTTCCTCTGCAACAATCACCGGTATCCTCTACATATATATTGCATTCAATTACAGCATGCATACCCTGTATTATCTCATTCTCCTCATCGTCTTCGTCCTCACCTTCATCGGCTTGAGGGAGTCCATCTTCAAGGAGAGGGCCCTCACCCTGATACTTGACAGAACCAGAAGGATGGCCACCATCATGTGGCCAAGGGTCCTGTGGAACAAGACAGAGACCATACCATTTGATCAGATAGAGTCGGTAGAGGTCGGCAGCAAGAGGATAGTCCCTGAGAATATCGACGGTATAGAGTTCGTTGAGAGGATATCCCGCCAGCATGGAAGTGCTGTGCCAGGCCTTGCCGAGGAGGCAGAATTCGTGACATTGAATCTGAGATTAAAGGACGGCTCAGAGAGGCTCATATACGCACAGAAGATAGGTGGAAGGATTGATGAGGAGCCTGATATACCGCTCAGGGAGATAAGGGCATTCCTGCAAGAGGGGAACAACCTTGCCAAAGAGGACTGACATAAGGAAGATATTGATAATCGGCTCTGGCCCCATCGTGATAGGTCAGGCATGCGAGTTCGACTATTCAGGCACACAGGCATGCAGGGCCCTGAAGTCCGAGGGATATGAGGTGATCCTTGTGAACTCAAATCCTGCCACTATAATGACAGATCCCGAGATGGCCCATTCCACCTATATAGAACCCCTCACCCCAGAGATACTGGAGATGATAATCAAGAAGGAGAGGCCCGATGCATTGCTTCCAACCATGGGAGGACAGACAGCCCTCAACCTTGCTGTCGAACTCTCAGAGGCGGGTGTGCTCGAAAGATACAATGTCGAGCTTATAGGTGCCAAGTTAGAGGCCATCAAGAAGGCAGAGGACAGGGAGCTCTTTAAGGAGGCGATGGAGAGGATAGGGCTTGAGGTGCCAAAGAGTGCATATGTGAGCTCTATCAAAGAGGGCCTCAGGGTCATTGAGGATATAAATTTTCCTGTCATAATAAGGCCGTCATTCACCCTTGGTGGCACAGGAGGGAGCGCTGCATACAATATCGAGGAATACAGGGAGAACCTGAAGAGGGCCCTTGAACTCAGCCCCATCCATCAGGCCCTTGTGGAGGAGTCGGTGATAGGGTGGAAGGAATACGAGCTTGAGGTAATGCGCGATTGTAAGGATAACGTTGTAATAATCTGTTCCATAGAAAACTTTGATCCAATGGGTGTCCATACCGGCGACTCTATCACAGTGGCACCTGTTCAGACCCTCACAGATAAGGAATACCAGAGGATGAGGGATGCGGCGATAGCGATCATACGGGAGATCGGGGTTGACACCGGTGGATCCAATATACAGTTTGCACTGAACCCTGACGATGGGAGGATGGTCGTCATCGAGATGAACCCAAGGGTATCAAGGAGCTCTGCCCTTGCATCAAAGGCCACGGGATTCCCGATAGCGAAGATAGCTGCAAAGCTGGCGGTTGGGCTCAGGCTCGATGAGATACCCAACGACATAACAAGGGAGACACCTGCATCATTTGAACCAACCATCGACTATGTGGTTGTGAAGTTTCCAAGATTCACCTTTGAGAAGTTCCCTGACGCCGATCCCACACTCACAACCCAGATGAAGTCTGTTGGAGAGGCGATGGCAATAGGCAGGACATTCAAGGAGGCCCTGAGCAAGGCCATCAGGAGTATGGAGATAGACAGTTATGGATTTGAAGAGAAGACGGCGTCCCTTGAAGAGACAAGGATGAAATTGAAGACGCCCAACAGCGAAAGGGTCTGGTATATTGCCCATGCCTTCAGGCTCGGGATGGAGGTAGAGGAGATCTACGAACTCACACGGATAGACCCGTGGTTCCTCAATAACATCAAAGAGGTTGTGGAGATGGAGGAGGAGATAAAAGGGCTGGATAAGAAGGGGTTGCTGTTTAATCCTCGAATATTTGAACCCCTCCTTCGCAGGGCAAAGGAATATGGTATATCCGACAGGCGGATAGCTGAACTGACAGGTCTGGATGAGGGCAAGATAAGAAGCATGAGAGGGGAGTACAGGATCGAACCTGTCTATAAGATCATTGACACATGTGCCGCGGAGTTCAAGGCATACACGCCATATCTATATTCCACCTATGAGAGGCCATTTTATAAATTGACAGATAATGGCTCACCTGTTACTGCCTGTGAGGCAAACCCAACAGACTGCAGGAAGGTCATCATCCTTGGTAGTGGCCCCAACAGGATCGGCCAGGGTATAGAGTTTGACTATTGCTGTGTGCATGCGGTCTTTGCACTGAAGGAGCTTGGTTACGAGACGATAATGATCAACTGCAACCCCGAGACCGTGAGCACCGATTATGACACGGCAGACAGACTGTATTTTGAACCCCTTACACTTGAGGATGTCCTCTCTATAGTGAGGAAGGAGAAGCCAGAGGGTGTGATAGTCCAGTTTGGTGGGCAGACACCGTTGAAGCTTGCGGTCCCCCTTGAGAGGGAGGGGATAAGGATACTCGGCACATCTCCTGATTCCATAGACAGGGCGGAGGACAGGGAGAGGTTCAAGGAGCTCCTGCATAAACTGAACCTCAGACAGCCTGACAGTGGAACGGCCATGTCCTTTGATGAGGCGATCGTGGTTGCAAGGGAGATAGGGTTCCCCGTAATGGTGAGGCCCTCCTATGTCCTTGGTGGGAGGGCAATGGAGATCGTGTATGATGAGGAGAGCCTGAGGGAATACATGGAGAAGGCGGTAAAGGCCTCACCTGAACATCCGGTGCTGATAGATAAATACCTTGAGGATGCCATCGAGGTGGATGTTGATGCCATTGCAGACGGCAGGGATGTGATAGTAGGAGGGATAATGGAACACATAGAGGAGGCAGGTATCCATTCAGGTGACTCTGCCTGCTCAATACCGCCCTATTCTCTTGCCGAGGATATCGTTGAGAGGATAAAGGATCAGACAAGGGCACTGGCCATGGAATTGAATGTAAAGGGTCTCATGAATGTGCAGTTTGCGGTCAAGGACGGTGATATCTATATACTCGAGGTGAACCCAAGGGCCTCAAGGACTGTCCCGTTTGTGAGCAAGGCGACAGGCATCCCCCTTGCAAAGATGGCCGCCAAGGTGATGGTGGGCCATTCCCTGAGGGAGCTTGGCCTCACATCAGAGGCAAAGATCCCTCACACAGCGGTCAAGGAGGCGGTCTTCCCCTTTGACAGGTTTGTCGGTGTAGACACCATCCTGGGGCCTGAGATGAAGTCGACCGGTGAGGTCATGGGTATTGATATGGATTTTGGCAGGGCCTATTCAAAGGCACAGAGTGCATCAAGAAACACCATCCCGCTCAGGGGCAGAGTATTTATAAGTGTCAAAGACAGGGACAAGCCCTCGCTCATCCCCATTGTAAGCAAGCTCATGGAGATGGGCTTCTCAATAATAGCCACAAGGGGAACGGCCCGTTTTCTCAGAGAGCACGGCCTCACAGTAGAGGTGGTTAACAAGGTAGGAGAGGGTAGGCCTGATATAGTTGATTTTATAAAGAACAATGAGATAGACTTTGTTATTAATACGGTGACAGGTTCAAAGGCCCAGAAGGATTCCTTCTCGATAAGGGATAGTGCCTTAAGGTATGGGGTGACATATACAACCACCATCTCCGGTGCAAGGGCAACTGTAAACGCCATGGAGGTGATGCGGAAAGAGAGGATCAGCATCAAGTCCCTCCAGGAATATCACGGTGATGGAAGGGCAGGGGCAATTAATAAAAAATGATAATCAAATAATTAAATTTTTTTATTGGACTATTAAACCTTGGTATATTAATATTTCTAACTGCATAATTCTGGCTCTTTCTTTATATGGTCTATAAAAAATCTTTAAAAAGGGAGGTGCCGAGCCTTGGATGAAGAAAGAAGAAACACAATGTGGGCATTTATAATAACAGGTGCGCTTATCCTCATCAGTCTCCTGTACTATTCGGTAAATATCTACTATATCTACCTCATTGTCTATATCTGGTTTGGTTTTGCCTATGGGATGATGCTCCAGTATGGAAGGTTCTGTTTTGCATCTGCCTCAAGAGACCTCTTTGCGGCAGGTGTGCCACGAATGGCGGTAGGGATCATGATCGCCCTGATCTTCTTCAGCCTTGTCCAGGCATTCTTGGCCTCTGTAAACATGAGCACCTTTCATCCCGCACCCTTCGGCATCCATATGTTAATTGCTGGCACGATCTTTGGGATAGGCATGGTCCTTGCTGGTGGTTGTGCCTCCGGGTCCCTTTATAAAATAGGTGAAGGCAACGGGACATCCATCCTCGCGGTAATATTTGGTCTCTCATTAGGACAGGCGATATTTGTTGACCTTGGAGGGGTATTTGATAAGCTTGTCCCACAATCGTGGGCTGAGTCTGCCCGTGCCAAGGCATGGATACCCTCATACATAACCCAGAGTGGATGGTTTGACCAGTACCTTGTGGGCTATGTATGGAACAAACCACAATACACGATTGCCAAGCTTATATCAGGCGGCCATCCAAAGGCCATTCATTATTTCATAGGCAACTCTTTTATAAATGCGATCCTACCAGCGGTAATAATCCTCGTTCTGGTTTATATAAAATGGGCGAGGAAGGGATTTATCAAGAAGAGGCGGAAACAGAAGGGGACAATAGGCCTTGGTGATGAGCTTGCAGGTATATGGGCGATGATAACCGCATCAAAAAGGACAAGCCTCATGGGTGTGCTTATCGGCATCACCGCAGGCATTCATATCCTGGCGATAAAGGCCATGCAGGTAAAGTTCGGTGTCAATAATTTCGGCCAGTTATTGACACGGATGGGACATGGCCTCGACTTTTCAGCGAGGGCAAAGCTATATGACCCGTCTTTTACTGCAACACTCTCAAACATAAAAAAGATCGTAGGTGATGTGACGGTTGGGAATACGGTATTTGATCCTGGCTACTGGTATATTACAAGTCAGGAGGCACAATTCGGGGCGTGGATACTTGAGAAGCTGGGCTGGAACATGCATGATAACATGTTCTTTGGATATGTCAATGGTGTGCCTGAGCTGTGGCGTAACCCTGCCCTATGGATGTCCCTCGGCATCATCTTTGGTTCGATGGTCATGGCACGTCTACAGAATGAGTTCAGGTTTAAATGGCCAAAGGGTGAGCTCTATGTGTGGGGCATACTGGGTGGACTGTTAATGGGGTTTGGGTCAAGACCCTCGCTCGGCTGTAATATCGGTGCGTTCTTTATAAGGGCCTCAGGCGGAGACCCCAATGGATGGGTATATGGTACGGGGATGGTGCTTGGGGCATTCATCGGGGTTAAATTCTTCAACTGGTGGACAGAGAGAAAGATGGCGAAAGAGATGGAAGAGTTTTAGAGGCACAAGGACTTTAACACACTGGCTCTCTGACACACTTATTACATACAAATAAAATAAAAAAAAGGAGGGAGTTAAAGTATGGCAGTAAAATTCGAGAAGACAGGAGATGGAACCTATATGCTTGATGTGTGTGGGTATGTATGTCCACACCCCCAGATCTACACAAAGAAGTCCCTTGAGAAGATGAAAGAGGGTGAAGTACTCGAGGTGATCTTTGACAACCCCTCATCCAAGGAGACGATAATGCAGATGTGTGAACAGATGGGGCATGAGATCTTAGAGGAGAAGACAGAAGGCGGGAAAATGATGTTAAAGATCGAGAAGGGATAATATTAACAGGGAGGGCCTATGAAGACAAGCTTATGGATCATAATTCTCATCTTGGTGGCGATCCTGAGTTTTTTGATCGGCTATGGTTTGGCTCCAAGGCAGATTAATATTGCAGGTGCACCTGCAGCGGTTACAGGCCATGCAGGAGGGTATGGTGCAGCAGCTGGTGGATATGGCGCCCCAGCAGGCGGTTACGGTGCTCCTGCCGGAGGATATGGAGCACCCACAGGAGGATATGGGGCACCAATGGGCGGATACGGAGCACCTGCTGGAGGTTATGGAGCGCCACCGGCTGGAGGTTATGGGGCACCAATGGGTGGATACGGAGCCCCGTCTCACTAAACAACAGGAGAATTAAATCCCATTAGACAGGCAGGTAAAGGCCATGAAAAAGATATTGATCGCAGTTGATGACACAAAGGGGACCAAAAGGGCTTTAGATTTCATCTGTAGGTTATGCTCCTGTATGCGCCCGGAATCGATAATACTCGTATATGTAGAGAAGTTTGAGGGCAGATCGCTGATAGACGAGATGCTTGGTGATGCCGAGCTATCAACCCTTAAAGAGGTGCTCGAGGGCACAGAATACAAACAGGCACTTGATGAGAAGGCAAACAAGATATTAAATCACTACAAGAAGGCGATCGAGGAGAAGGGCGTCAGTGGTGTCAGGACAATGATAAGAGAGGGTCATCCTGCTGATGAGATATTGAAGGCAGCTGATGAAGAGAAGGTTGACATGATAGTGGTTGGTTCCAGAGGCAAAAGGGTTTCACACCTGTTTATGGGAAGTGTGAGCAGGGAGGTTGCAAATAGGGCTGAGGTGCCTGTGCTGGTTGTGAAGTAAATAAATAGCATATATCTCTCATTCCAGTGAGTTGTTGATATCACAATACCAGAAGGGTTACAATCCTTTGGGGTAGCTCTTCTGGTATTTATATTTAGGGATATCCCAACAGGGTTGAAGATGGATAGGGGCACAATAGTCATGGGGGCCGGGCTTGCAGGCCTGTCCTCTGCCTATCTCCTCTCAAGGTCAGGAAGGAATGTGGTGGTTATCGAGGCAGACCCTGCTGTCGGCGGGCTCTCAAAGACCATAGTATGGGGAGAGTTCAGGTTCGACCTTGGAGGCCACAGATTTCTTACAAAAAACAGGGAGGTTGAGGAGTTTGTAAAGGAGATACTGGACAGGGAATTCTTGATAGTCCACCGTAAGAGTAAGATATACATGTATAAGAGGTTCTTCGACTATCCCCTGAGGGTCTCGAATGCGATATTCGGACTCGGCCTTGCCACCACCATAAAGGCTATATCGGATTATACAAAGGAGAGGATCAAGGCCTTCTGCATACCGTCTGATGGCCTCTCGCTTGAAGATTGGGTAGTGAGCAACTTTGGCCGCACACTCTTTAACATATACTTCAAGGACTACAGTGAGAAGGTCTGGGGTATTGAATGCAGGAGGATAAGCCAGGAATGGGTTGCCCAGAGGATAAGGGGCCTGTCTCTTGGAAAGGCGATAAAGAATGCCATCTTCAGATTTACAGGTAAGGATATAGCAACCCTTGCAGATACATTCATATATCCACCAAATGGCATAGGCGAGATATCCGAGAGGCTTAGGGAGGCGATAGAGAGAAGAGACCGTATATTTACAGAGACAAGGATCGAGAGGCTACACCACAGAGACTCTGTTATAAGGTCTGTGACAACAAATAACTGTAATCATCGGGAGGATATCGAGGGGAGCCATTTCATCTCAAGCATCCCGCTTACTGAACTCGTGAGGATACTCGATCCTCCTCCACCAGATGAGATAATGGATGCTGTCTCAAGACTCAGATACAGAGACCTGGTTATAGTAACCATCATGATTAACAGGGAGAGGATAACTGACCTCACATGGTTATATCTACCAGAGAAGGACATGCCCATCGGAAGGATCCATGAACCAAAGAACTGGAGCGAGAGGATGGCGCCCGAAGGGAAGACCCACCTTGTATGTGAATACTTCTGCTTCAAGGGTGACGAGATATGGAACAAAGACGATGAAGAGCTTGTATCAAATACAATCCTGCAGCTTGAGAGGATCAACCTTATAAACAGGAACGAGGTCGTTGATGCATGTGTATTGAGAATACCAAAGGCCTATCCCCTGTTCGAGGTAGGGTACAATGAACCCTATGAAAGGGTTATGGAATATCTAAGTAACTTCAAGAACCTCCATGTCATAGGCAGGGGAGGAAGGTTCAGGTATTACAATATGGATCATGCAATAGAGTCAGGCATTGAGGCAGCAAAAAAGGTAATGGATAGTTGATACAATGAGATGTGTGCTTATAATACCCTCCTGGGTCCCTGAGGATATCTTCTCATCAAAGACCGCAGGTTCACAGATAAACTACTGGCAACCCCTTGGCACCCTTTATGTCGCAGCCTCTATGTTGAAGGCAGGGCATGAGGTGAGATTTATTAATGGTGCATTTATGAAACACGAAGAGATACTGAAGGAGGTCTCTGCGTTCAGGGCCGAATTTGCCGGAATATACTCGACCACGTTCGGATGGAAGAGGGCACTCAAAACCGCAGCGGATATAAAGAGGCTCAATAGGGATATATTTATAACCGTTGGTGGCCCCTATCCCATCGCTATGCAGGAGAGATGCCTTGAGGACTCCAGGGATATAGACGCTGTGGTTACTGGAGAGGGAGAGATAACCGTGGTGGAGATGCTCGACAGGCTGTCACATGGCAAGGGTCTTGATGGTGTCGAGGGCGTGGCCTTCAGAGAGGGTGACCGGATCATCAAAAACCCTCCTCGTCCACTCATAACAGACCTTGACTCCCTCCCCTTCCCTGCAAGGGAGCTCCTTGGTAATGCAGACGACTATATACCACCACCTGCTACATATCGCAGAAGGCCTGTTGCTGTCATCATCACATCAAGGGGGTGTAACCGTAGATGCATATTCTGTTTCCAGATCGACAGGACTCGAAAGAGTGGCATAAGGTTCAGGAGCATTGAGAATGTGATGGAAGAGATAGAGCTATGCCTCAGGCAGGGATATAGGGAGATAAAATTTATAGACGACACCCTTGCTGCTGATTATACCAGGGCGATGGCCCTTGCAAAAGAGATAAAGAGGAGGGGGCTTGACTTTACATGGTTTGCCTCAGCCTGTGTGAACCAGGTTGACAGGCCCCTTCTAAAGGCTTTCAAAGAGGCCGGTTGCTGGGCAATACTGCTTGGTGCAGAGAGCGGGGTCCAGAAGAACCTCAACACCATAAAAAAGGGCATAACCCTTGAACAGACACGAAGGGCTGTAAAATGGGCAAAGGATGCGGGGCTGACAGTCTACACACCCTTCATCTTTGGCATCCCTGGTGAGACCTTTGAAGAGGCCCTCAAGACAATAGAGTTTGCCATTGAGCTCGACCCTGATATAGCCAATTTCCATGCACTAACGCCATTTCCGGGAACAGAGCTATACGACAACATAGAGAAATACGGAAGCATGTCAGATGACTTTGAAGACTTTACATATCAGGGGGCTGCCTTCACCCCCTATACCATGAAGAGGGAAGAGATTGCCCTCTTAAGGCAGATAGCCTTCAGGAGATTTTACTCAAGGCCCTCCTATATCCTGAGGAGGGCCCTCAAACTGAGGAGCGTGAACGACCTGAAGGCCTCCCTCAAAGGCGCCAAGAGCCTCTTCTGGCTATGGGCAAAAAGGGGCCTGTTCCATAAAGCCTAAGGTTAATACAATAATAAACCCCATGGGGAGCCTGAGTAGGGACTTTCCGGAGTAAGGGTGAGCCTTATACTGCTCACCATCTTCATACTGTCGGTGTCAAAGACTGCAACGGATATATCCCCGTGGTTCGCAACATACAGCCTCTTCTTTTCGGGATCAACCACTATGCCAAGGGGCTCCTTGCCTGACCTGATAGAGCCGATCTTTTTGTCCTTCTCTGTATCGATAATGGCTATCTCACCCTCTTCCCTCCTGGTAACATATGCCCTGCTGGCCTTCTCATCAACTGTGATATACCATGCGGTCTTTCCAACCTTTATGTCCTTGATCTTCTCATCCTTTTCTGCATCGATAACCATGACACTGCCCTTGCCGTGAATGGCCACATAGACCTTCTTCTTTCCCCTGTCCACCGCAACACCAAGGGGTGTATCGATGGTCTTAAGTGTCTTGATCACCTTCTGGGTCTGCAGGTCAACCACAGAGACCGTCCAATCCCCCGAATTGCTCACATAGAGCTTCCCATCCAGTATCTTCATGTCAAAAGGCCCTACACCAACCTCTATCTTTCCCTTCAGTGTGCTGGTCTTGAGATCAATCACAGAGAGCGTCTTGTTCACATTCTTGCCCTCAACCACATTCTCCGTATCTGTTACATATCCTGTCCCTGACGATGGATCGATGACCATAGACATGGGCCCCACGCCAACCTTTATATTCTTTATTAAAGAATGGCTCTGCATGTCTATTACAGAGACCGTACTGTCACCATAGTTTGAGTTGACAACATAAAGCCTTCCTGCTCCTTCATCAACCGCCATACCAGCAGGCCATGTGCCAACCCTGAATGTCATCACGACCTCTGCCTCTGATGTATCTATTATGGAGACCGTCCCGTTACCAGCGTTTGTTACATAGAGGCGACTGCCCTTCCCTGGCATGGATATGCCGGCATAAACAAACGAAAAGGTGGATAAGAGTATCGCAACCACCAAAATTAATATCCATCTCTTCATAGCCTTCTCCTTTCCATTTTTTAGAGGTATAATATTCATAATCCTGTGATTTTTGTCAATACCGGGTGGCTGACCTTGAGGATATCATAGATTCCCTCCTGAGAATCGCAGATGACAGAAGGGTTTGTGCGGAACTGCCTCGAGTTAAGACCCTTGCAGACAACCTCAGGGAAGGGATGGAGGAAGGTGATCCAGAAGCCGCAGAGATGAGCCTCGTCAGGCTGTATACCTATCTCCACTCAGCAGGCTGCTACTATTCAGAAAGGGAGAGGGAGGTGCTCAGGAGGCGTAACAGCTATGGATGTTATCCTGGTGGTTTTGATCCGATTATAAAGGCAGGTCCATACATAAGGGAAGGGACGGTTGTTGCAGACCTCGGCTCAGGAAACGGACTCCAGGGCCTCCTGCTTCAGAGGCTCTATCCACACTATAAGACCATCCAGGTAGAGATATCATCAGAGATGATACGGATAGGAAGGCTCTTTCAGAATGCCCTCGGTATTGAAAGGGACAGGGTGGAATGGATCAATGATGATATAATGAACTTCTCCACTCGAGGGGTGGATTTCCTCTATATCTACCTGCCTGTCCGCCCCTCAGGCAGGGGGCTTGAGCTCTACAGGGCGATGGCAGATGAGCTGCTGGCCTGGGATAAGCCGATGTATATCTTCAGTATTGCCGATGCCATCCATGGATTTATAAAAGATGGTTTTGATGTCTTCTATTCAGATGGCCACCTCACCTGTATGGAGAGAAAGAGGCCCTGATCAGCTCGACTCTCCGTGTCTCTTCTTGTAGTCCTCAATCGCCTTGTGCAATGCATCGGCGCCAAGGTTTGAACAGTGCATCTTCTGCGGAGGAAGCCCATCAAGTGCATCAGCAACCGCCTCCTTTGTGATCTTCATGGCTTCATCTATGGTCTTGCCCTTTGCCATCTCTGTGATCATGCTCGACACCGCAATGGCAGCACCACAGCCAAAGGTCTTGAATTTGGCATCAACGATCCTGCCGTCCTTCACCTTGATAAAGAGCTTCATCACATCGCCACAGACAGGGTTGCCCTCTGTCCCGACACCATCGGCATCAGGTATCTCGCCAACATTCCTTGGATTTGTGAAATGATCCATCAATTTCTTGCTGTACATTCCTTGCCCTCCATATCATCCCATCCCCTTGCATAGGGTGAGATCTCCCTCAATCTCTCTATTACATCCTTGAAGGTCTGATTAAAGTAGTCTATGTCATCATCGCTGGTCTCCTGGCCTATTGTAAAGACAACAGAGCCCTGTGCCACATGGTCGGGTATACCGATTGCATGGAGCACGGGTGAGGACTTCAGGGCCTTTGACGTGCATGCAGAACCACTTGCACAGTATATCCCCTTGTCTGCAAGGAGCAGAAGCATCGATTCTCCCTCTATATATTCAACCACAAAGCTTGCATGTCCAGGCAGCCTCCTCTGGCGATCTCCAGTGAGATGGATCTTGTCTATATTATTAAGGGCAAAGTCTATCATCCTGTCCCTCAATGGCCTGACATGGTTCATCCTCTCTTCAAGTTCAATCTTGGCAAGCTCTGCGGCCTTGCCCATACCAACAATGGCAGGGACATTCTCGGTTCCTGCCCTCCTGCCACCCTCCTGGATGCCTCCATAGATAAGGGGGATTATCCTTGTGCCTTCCCTTATATACAGTGCAGCCGCACCCTTTGGGCCATAAAAGAGATGGGCCGAGATCGTGAGCAGGTCAACACCGAGCTCGTTAACATCCACGGGGATACTCCCTACAGCAGCAACCGCATCTGTATGAAAGATTATGCCCCTTTCTTTCACTATCTTGGATATCTCCTTTATGGGCTCGATAGTCCCTATCTCAGGATTTGCAAGCATTATCGAGACGAGGATGGTCTCATCCGTTATCGCCTTCCTGACATCCTCGGGATCGATAATCCCGTATTTATCAGGATGGAGATAGGTAACCACAAAGTCAGACCTTTCAAGGAATCTGGTGGTATTAGTAACGGAGTGATGTTCTATCATGGAGGTTATTATGTGTCTGCCCTTCTTCTGATGTGCAAGGGCGATACCCTTTATGGCAAAGTTGTTTGATTCTGCACCACTTGATGTAAATATTATCTCGTTCGTCTTTGCCCCTATCAGGGATGCCACCTTTGCCCTCGCCTCCTCAATGGCCTCCCTTGCCTTCATCCCTGGCTCATATATACTCAGTGGGTTTGCAAAATGCTCCCTGAAATAGGGCATCATCGCCTCAAGGACATCAGGATGAAGCGGAGTGGTTGCGATATAATCCATATACACACTTCTCATCTCTCACTCCTTTAGTTTTCTCACATAGAATTTATAATGATCGGTATCCTCATATACGCCCAGGAATTCATTGCCTGAGACCTCGCACCATGCAGGGATGTCCTCCAGTGCACCATCATAATCAGTGAGTATGGCGAGGACCTGACCCTTTTTGATCTCCTTTATCTTCTCCTTTATGGTGAGCAGATGCATTGGACACATCATGTATATAATATCCGTGGTCGCATCTGCCTGTAGTGGCTTATCAAGAAACTTTATCCTGTTCTCCGTCCTTGTCTCGGATCCCTGCATCTTACCTTGCCACCCTTGCCTCTGTCCCCTCCCTGTCCATATCAGCCGAGGCCGACAGGAGGTCCTGAAGGGTTATGCCCTCAAGGAACTCTTCTATCTTCTCACCGAGTGACTGCCATAGGAGTCTTGCCACACACTTCTTCACAAGGCTGCATCTGTGTCTGTCAGAGACCGGGGCAAGACAGTTGGTAAGGGCAACAGGCCCCTCAAGAACCCTGAGTATAACACCTATGGTGATCTCATCAGGCCTCTTGATAAGCACATATCCCCCACCAGGCCCCTTCTGACTCCTGATCAGCCCCGCCCTCCTCAGCCTGTTGAGGAGCTGCTCAAGGTATGGCACCGAGACCCCCTGTCTCCTCGCAATCTCCTTTATGCTCACAGGGCCCTTTTCATACTCACGGGCGATCTCGAACATCGCCCTCACCCCGTACTCCCCTCTTGTGGATAGACTCAGCATATTAAAAGGATATAATAGTTTACTATTTTTGTCAAGTATTTTTCTTGCAATTTTATAGCACCATTGCGTTAATTGACTAATTAGGATTGTTTATAGAATCTATAAAAAATCCTTTAAAAACTTGACAAAAACGGGCATGGTCGATAACATTAATTAATAATATTATTAGACTGGGAGGGCAGGCATGAGTCGTGTAATGTTTGTGGCACATGTTGATAGAACCATGCTATTGAGCGGGGGGTTTGTCACATTCGGTCCCATGTGGCTCTCCGCGGTTCTCAAGCAACAGGGCCATGAATGCACCATAGCAGGGGTCAATTACAGGGAGGTCGAGAAGACCTTCAGGGAGTTCAAGCCTGACATCGTCGCCTATACAGCCTTCAGTGGTGGACATATCACCATGCTTGAGTGGAACAGGAAGCTCAAGCAGAAGTACAGGTTTTTCTCTGCATTTGGAGGCCCCCATCCAACCTTCTCGCCTGAGATGATAGAGGAGGACGGTGTGGATGGTGTATGCAGGGGGGAGGGCTTTGAGGCACTGCCCGAGTTTGTCAATAAGTACGAAAAAGGAGAGGATATAACCAATATAAAGAACTGGTGGGTCAAGGTAGACGGGAAGATATATAAGAACCCCCAGCGCCCCCTGATCAAGAATCTTGATGTCCTCCCCTATCCTGACAGGAGTCTCTACGACAAATACAAGGATTACAGGCTCGCAAGGACCGCCACCGTGATGACCAGCCAGGGATGCCCGTTTAACTGTTCTTACTGCTTTAACCACCAGTTACACAAGATGAGGGTAAAGGGTGACCCGATCTTCAGGCAGAGGAGCGTTGATCACGTCATAGGGGAGCTGAAACAGCTGAAGAGAGACTACCCAAGGGTTGAGTACATAGTATTCAGGGACGAGATTATAGATATCAACAAAGAGTGGGTGAGGGAGTTCTCTGAAAAATACCCGAAGGAGATCGGTCTTCCCTTCTATTGCCTTATGAGGCCTGAGCTTATAAGGGAGGATGTGGTTGACCTCCTCAAGAAGGCAGGTATGTACTATGTGGGGATCGGGATTGAATCAGGTAATGACTTCATAAGAAACAAGATACTGAGAAGGAACATGACCAAGGAACAGATCATAAACGGACTGAAGATCCTGAGGGACAGGAATGTGAAGTTCTCCATGTATAATATAATCGGAGCACCTGGCGAGACCCTCGAGACAGCAATGGAGACATGGGAACTGACGGTGAAGTGCAAACCCACATTCTGCGATGCCTTCCTCCTCACACCCTATCCCAAGACAGACATCTACAATTATTCTGTCGCAAATGGCTTCTTCAATCCGGATATAAAATATCCCGAGACATATCACGACAGGCTGGTCATGAACCTGAAGAACAAGAGAGAACTCGAAAACTTCATGCACCTGCTTGGTGTTGCAGTGGAGTTTCCATTCATAATGCCCCTTGTAAAGAATGTATTGATAAAGCTACCCCTCAGACCGCTTTATAACAGGATAAGAAAATTCTGGAAGGGTTATGTCTACAGATACAGGATATACCCCTACAAGGTGAATGCAAGGGAGAGCATAAGGATAATCTATAACGAGATCTTCGTCTCAAAGGCATAACACCATCCTTACAATCAAGCCTGACACCACACCTTCCCTCCTTCCAGATGGGAGGAGGCGTGCCGTTTATTGACTGTTAGGCCACGAGTAATTATTATAAAAGTGTAGAGTCCCTTATGAGGTGTTTGCTTATATCACTCCAGAGTAACGCCTATGTCACAGGCCTCAAGTATCTTGCGGCGAGCATCCTTGCCAATGGACACGATGCAAGGATCCTCCTCTTACCAGGCTATCTGGAGCCTGAGCTGAATCCTGAGATAGAGGGTTTTATCAGGGACTACGCCCCTGACCTGATCGGGATAAGCCTCATGTCCATTGAATTCTATCCTGCCAAGAATCTCACCATGCTCCTCCGCAGGAGGTTCTCCATTCCGATAATCTGGGGTGGTGTACATGTGGTAATAAGCCCTGATGAATGCCTCAAATACGCAGATTATATCTGTTGTGGTGAGGGTGAAAGGCCGATCGTCTCCCTGCTTGATCATATAAATGAACACGGAAGGGACTCCATACCCCAGATCCCAGGAATATGGGTGAATAGGGATGGGAGGTTGATAAAGAATTCATATGCACCACCGGTCATGGATCTGGACAGCCTTCCATTCCAAGAGTATCTGCCCGATTATTTTTATGGCCTCCACAAGGGCAGGATTTATAACTTTGCAAAGAACCCCCGTCTGTTCCGCAGATACGCCCTTTATGGCGGCACATGCCACATGATGATAACCACAAGGGGCTGCCCTTTTAAGTGTGGTTACTGTGCCAACTCATATCTCATAAATGTGTATGGAAGAAAGGTGAGGGAGCGATCTGTTGATAACTGTATGAAAGAGCTCCTCCATGTCAGGAAAGACCCATATCTGCTTTATATCAATTTCGAAGATGACTGCTTTTTTGCCCACAGCAGGGAGTGGATAAGGGAGTTCTCCAGGGAATACAGGAGGCATATAAGACTCCCTTTTATAGTGAGGGCCATACCAACCATGCTTGATGAGGAGAAGCTATTCATGCTGAAGGAGGCAGGCCTCAGCATGGTGGTGATGGGTATCCAGAGTGGTAGCGACCGTGTCAACTTTGAGGTGTTTGACAGGAGGATCAGGTTCAACTCCGTCATGAGGGCGGCTGAACTCATATCGGATGCAAAGGTGGCCGGTTTTTATGAGATGATAGTCGACAATCCCTATGAGTCAGAAGAAGACGAGATGCAGACCATAGAGTCAATGGCCAGGCTCAAGAGGCCCTATATAATCTCCCTGGCCCATCTAACATTCTTTCCAGGGACACCGCTTACAGAGAGGGCGATAAGGGACAATATAGCTGACCCAGAGGCCTACCTATACAGATACATGGTCAAGATCGATATGACCTATAATAATAAGCTCCTCGGTATAGCCCCGTATATACCGAGGAGCCTTGTGAGGTATCTCAATAGGCCCGAAAGGCAAAGGCATGGCCTTCATAACACTCTTGTCAATATCCTCCATTTTGTCGTTAAGAGGAGCATCGAGCCTGCGGTCTTCTTGTTCATCATGAGCAGGTCACTCAATTACAACATCAGACTGACCATCAGGACGGTGCTGGGTAACTGGCGCTCTGCGCTCACCAAACTGATATCCAATTATCTTGGCAGGGGCGATATGGAGTATGACCAGAAACTGGCCATGGCAAGGGAGAGGATGCCCGAGCTATTCAATAGATAGTCTCATCTGCCCTCGTAAATCCCTTTGATCTTTTGATAAAAGTCCTCTGGCTCTGATCGTGGCATATACTCCTTCTTCTCCATGAGGAGCTGGTGGATGATATGGGCACACAGACCGGCGGTCTCACCCTCTTTCACAAACAACAGGCTGTTCGGATAATATACGTATTCACCGGTGTATACAGGCCTCTTGACCGAGACCGTGAAGTCAGAAAAGAATGTCCTCCCTTCACAGCTCAGGGGTCTGAGGATGATGTCTGCCCTGCTGTGGGCCTCCATGGAGGAGAGTATATCATCACTCTCTATGAAGATGAGATCCTTGGAGACCTTCCTCGCCTTCTCCTCAAGGACATGCTGTAATTTAATAGAGGGCCTTTCTGATATGGATATGATTACACCTGTGCCGGTGTCAAGGGGGAGGCCAAGGAGGTTGTCGAGTATATCAAAGATAAAGGATGGGTACTGGATATTCGAGAATGCGATAACCCGCTTCTTGTCCTGGAGCTTTGCCATGAGCTTTGATTTATGGCCCTTCATCTCCTCAGGTATACAGATGAAGGAGGGGATCATCACAAGATTGTGCCGGCGTTTGAATATGTCTGCAACCTCATAGGTGTCCCTGTCCTCACAGATTATCTTGTGTGCAAGGGCAAAGGATGTGAATAGTGTCTGTCTGCCACCAACAGGGCTGCGCATCTGGCCCATTATGGAGAACAGCTCTGAATGGATGGTTATTACGGTCCGTGCATTGAAGAGCCTCCCTATGAGTATAGAGGTCATGAGCTTCAATAATCCGAGACGGAGATAACCCTTTGTGGAGAAGTGTATGACATCCTTCCCCCATGCATGTCTCATGAGCTTCAGGACAAAGTCAATATACCCTCTTGAATGGATAAACTCCTTCTCAGCAGGAGGGGACTCAGAGATATTAATGGCCATGCACTCATTGCCGTCTGACTGGAGTCTCTTAAGAAGGGAGATATTGCAGACGCTCTCCTCCTCATAGGGTGGTGCAAAATTTCCTATCAGCAGTATCCTCATATCAATCCACGGTTACACTCACACTGTCACCAATCTTTATATTGTATCTATCAGAGGCCCTGCCTTTATATGTGAAGAGCTCAAGATTACCAAAGCTATTTATAAGGCACGATAGCCCCGCATCCCCTGCCTCCTCGTAATAACCAACAAACCTGACGGTCTGTCCTGTGTACCGGACCCTTAGCCTCTCTATCGAGAACGGAGAGGACAGCCGCTCTATGTCATCCCTGGTGATATTCGTTATGGCATTACCGAATGTATCGATCAATATCACGTAACCCTTTATTGTCCTGTCGTCTTCAACCGCTGGCCTTATCGTCGGGATCTTAACATAGTCATTTACCTCTTCGCCAAACCTGGATACATCGATCCCCTTTGAGAGCCATGCCGCCACGGGTGAAAAGATATCCCTTCCATGGAATGTCGAGCCCTTTGAAGGTAAAAAGTGGTGTGTTGATGTAAGATGGATGACCTTCAGAAACTCTCTGGATGTCCCTTCAAAGATCGGTGTGAATATACCATTGTCAGGGCCTATGAAGTAATGATCCTCTGTCACCACCAGTATCGGCCTCCTGCCACTACCAACCCCTGGATCCACAACCACCACATGGATCGTCTCCTTTGGAAAGTAACTATAACTCATGGATATCACGAGCGATGCCTCAAGGATGTTATGAGGGGTGATGTTATGAGAGATATCAACTATATGGACATCCGGGTTTATATTCAGTATCACCCCCTTCATGATCCCCACAAATGGATCCTTCAGCCCAAAGTCTGTTGTCAGTGTTATCACCCGCCTTTGCACCTCAGACCCCCTATGAGCTGGTTTATGTCCCTTATCCCCTCATCCTCCATAAACGACCTTATCCCCTCAAGGACATCCATTGTAGCCCGTGGATTAATAAAATTTCCAGTCCCCACAGCCACTGCACTTGCACCTGCCAAGATGAACTCAATGGCATCCTCGGCGCTCACTATGCCACCCATGCCTATTATCGGTATATCGACGGTATTATAGCACTCCCACACCATCCGTAAGGCTATAGGCTTGATGGCAGGGCCTGACAGACCACCCGTGATGTTTGCAAGGCGGGGCCTCCTCTGCCTTATATCAACACTCATACCAGGGATTGTATTGATCAAGGATATTATATCAGTGCCTGAATCCTCTGCAACCTTCGCAAATCTGCCTATATCACCCACATCAGGAGAGAGCTTTGTTATCAGGGGCAGGGGAACCCGTCTCTTGACTCTCTTTATCAGATCTGAAAGGAGCCTTGTGCTCTTTCCAAAGACCATTCCACCCTTCTTCACATTCGGGCATGAGACATTCAGCTCTATCGCATCAACACCTGCTGAGGCCAGCCTCTCGGCAAGCTCTACATACTCATCGATCGATCGGCCAAGGATATTCACGATCACCTTTGTATCAAGGCCCTTCAGGAATGGTAATTCATCCCTGAGAAATGCGTCCAACCCTGCATTCTGCAGGCCAATGGCATTGAGCATCCCGCAGGGGGTCTCACATATCCTTGGCGGAGGATTACCCTCCATCGGCCTTAGGGATATGCCCTTTGTTACTATTGCACCAAGGCTGTTCAGGTCGATATACTCTGAATATTCCCTCCCGCAGCCAAATGTCCCTGATGCGGTTATGACAGGGTTTTTCAAACTCAGTCCCCCAAGCCTGACTGATAGATTCATCCCCTTCACCACACTATATCCTCCATTGAGAACACAGGCCCCTCCCTGCACACACGCCTGTAGCCATGCCTCGTCCTGACAGCACAACCAAGGCATGTGCCCACACCACATGCCATATTCTCCTCGAGCGATACATATCCTTTAAGCCCGAATTCTTCGGCAATAACCGATACCTCCCTCAACATTGGCCTTGGCCCACATGCATAGAGACGGTAATGCATCGGTTCTGATGAGCGATAAGACAGGAACTCCCTGAGGTGTCCTGTGACCATGCCCTTATAACCATGGCTTCCATCCTCTGTTGATATCATAACCCTGATACCCATGCGCTTCAACTCCCTTAAGTTCAACAGCTCCTTCTTGGTCCTTGCACCATAAAACAGGATGACCCTCCCTCCCCTGTTCGCCTCTGCAAATGAAAAGATGGAGGCAATCCCAAGGCCTCCAGCAACCAGGATCATCCCCCTGTCATCCCCCTCTGCCTGTGGGAAGCCATTGCCCAGTGGACCAAGGACATTGATCCTTTCCCCAGCACCCTTATCCCTTAACAGTGCCGTCCCCCTTCCAACAACCCTGTAAAGTATCTGGAGGTCTCCATCAAGCCATCGATAGACACTGAACGGCCTCTTCAGGAGTGGATCAAGGCCATCACCAACAGAGACCATAAGAAACTGGCCAGGCACTGGCCTCTTTATCCTTCTCAATGGATGGAGTGTGAGGAGATAGAGGCTGGATGCAATCCTTCTGTTGTCTTTTACGGTAGCCTGGAATATCCTACTCAAAGTTTATCTCTAATATCTCATACTCGATCGTCCCTGATGGTGCCTTAACGGTCACAATGTCACCAACGGACTTACCGATGAGTGACCTCGCAACAGGAGAATTTATGGATATCCTGCCTGCCTTTACATCTATCTCATCAGGCCCAACGATATGGAACACCTTCTCCTCAGAGGTCTCGGTATCCGAGACCTTCACCCTCGCACCAAAGGCAACGCTATCAAGCGAGAGCCTTGAAGGGTCTATGACCTGTGCCCTCGCTATCCTGTCCTGGATTTCCCGTATACGGGCCTCTATAAAGGCCTGTCTCTCCTTTGCCGCATGGTATTCCGCATTCTCGGAGAGGTCACCATGGGCCCTTGCCTCGGCAATGGCCTGCATCACCCGTGGCCTCTCCACCTTCAACAGTCTCTCAAGCTCCTCCTTAAGCCTTTTATACCCCTCGGGCGTGATCGGTATCCTTTGCATGAGGAAATTTTAACAATACACAGAGTTAATGTAAATACCCTGGGGCACCTTTTGTTATCGTGGGCATATAGGGAATCTTTGGAGCCTCTATAGTCCCTCTTTCTACCTATGAACAGGCTCCTCTTCAGCCCTTTAAAAGGTGCAGGTTGCCTATCCTCACGTTCTTCAGCCCCTGCTCGTGTGCTATCCTGAGACAGTTGTTGGCTGCCTGCTTTGTGATTAAGGGCATATCAGACATGTAGAAGTGTGGATAAAATGCAAGGAGACAGTAGGGTATCTCGGGGTTTATCTCGGCTATAAACCTTGCTATACCCCTTATCTCGTCCTCCTCAACATAACCAGGCACAAGGAGGGTGCTTGCAACAAGCAAGGGGGGTGAGGGTCTCTGGCCGACCATCTCACCGACCATCCTGAAATTCTCAAGCGTCCTCCTGTTGGATACGCCTGTCAGGGCGATGTGTATATTCTCGTCCCATGCCTTGAGATCGAATTTTATACATCCACCTGTCTCAAGGGACAGACTGACCATCTCTTTGAGCAGCCCTTTATTCATAGAGCCATTTGTCTCCCAGCAAATCCTCAGCGTCCTTTTGCCATATCTATCGATCGCCATCCTTGATGCCCTGATCGCAAAGGGAAGCTGTGGAGACGGGTCACCACCAAAATAACATATACACGAAGTCCTCTCATCCACGGCAGAGACAAGTCCTTCGACCGTGCTTGTATGAGGCCCCAGTGTCTGTTCCCTGAAGTGCCAGTTCTGACAGTACAGGCAATTGAAAGAACAGGCATGAAAGAATACGGCAAGGTTCTTATAACCATATTCAGGACCTGGCCTGTTTGCATACTCTGGATAGCCAGCACCACTCCCTCCTGCGCACACCCAGTCAGCCACACAGTTTGTTGGAAGGGGGTCATGATACCATGAGAGCTTCCCGACAGAGGACGAGACCCCCCTCAATCTACCACCCTCATTCCTCCTCAGGCCACAATACCCCACCCCCCCATCTGGTATCCTGCACTCATTGATGCATATGCTGCAATGCAGACCATCAGGGTCTCGGGGTGGCTCCTCCGGCAGGGCATATGCCATTCTACTCTTTATATGCGACTTTCTTATTAAAGGGGCAGCCTCTTCGGGCCTCTCTTTTATACACCCCGCACATACCCCTATCTCCCTTGATATGGATCCAGAGAATCTATTACATAAACAGCACCTGCCCACCTCTCGGTCACCCTCTGAGATTAAATAGTAGAAATGATAGGCCTATCAGTATGAATATCACCCCTGAGAGCCTTGTTACCACCCTTTCATTGAGCCTGTCCTGGAGGAATCTTCCAAGGTAGATGGCCACAATGGAGAGGGACAACAGCGCCATCATGACACCCATCAGCACCATCACCGCATTGTATCTGGTTGCGAACAGGCCTGAGGCAATCTGCGTCTTGTCTCCCCACTCCGCAAGGAAGGTGAGTGTGAACCCTGAATAGAACGGGCCCCTGAATCGATGGGTAGTCCCCTCCTCTTCTACATCCCTTCCTTTAAGGAAAAATATCCCGAACAATATGAAGATGATACCTGAGGCCGTCTTTATTAAATCCTGGGGCGCAACATCCGTGATCCATCTTCCTGCAAGGATGGCGACCCCGTCAGTCAGCAGAAAGGCGAGCATTACACCGAATAGCAGTGACAGATGGGTCCTGGTCCTTGAGGAGAGCAGTAGTATGGAGATCTGCGTCTTGTCACCCAGCTCTGCAAGGCCGATTGTGATAAAAGGGATCAGGATATCATCAAACATGGTAAGCCTTTAAATCATGCGGCTCTTTTAAAGATTGTAACATATAATATCACCTTGATTTCATGGCAAGAATGAAGGGTCTCCTGATGTCACCAGCCACCGGGGTTATAGACCGTTAAAGATACCCCTGGTGGATTGTAATCCGCTGAAAGGGGTCGAGAGGGATGCCCCTGCCTGTTATGTCTTGCCGGTCCTTCCTGTTGAGACCCTGACTATGGTCTTTACATTACCACGGGGGTTGAAGTCGCCTGTCACCTCAAGATGCCTGGGCTTGAGAAGCCTCTTGAGATCATCGAATATCTGGTTGGTCACGGATTCGTGTGAGATGTATTCCCCCCTGAATCTATTCAGATAGAGCTTTAGAGACCTTAACTCCACGATGTACCTATCGGGTATGTAATTGATCCTTATGGTTGCAAAGTCAGGATATCCAGAACGTGGACATAGACAGGTAAACTCAGGAAAGCTTATCTCTATTGTATAGTCCCTGTCAGGATAGGGATTCTCCCATCGCTCAAGTTTCGCCTTGGATATCGCCTCCTCTCCGTACCTCTTCATGGATTAATTATAACAAAATCATGGCATCTACTTTACGCCCCTTCAATGACATGATGGGTCTTTATGGAGTCTGCCCACCGTTCTTCTGTTATAATGGAGGTTGAGGGCTTTTAAATCTTGGGGCCATCTCCAGAGGGCTGATAAGATTATAAGGGTTTCGAGGGGCCAATCACTCGAACCCTTGAGTCCTCGGACACTTTAACTACTTATTATTATAGAGGTGGGGTTATGGAGGATATAAGGCACTCAGAGACATGGAGGATCTTCAGGATACAGTCTGAGCTTATCGAAGGGTTTGAGTCGCTCTATGGTCTTGGCCCTGCTGTGACCATCTTCGGGAGTTCAAGGATGGGGCCTGGCACCTATTATTACGAGAAGGCCTATGAGCTCGGCAGGAGGCTGTCTGATGAAGGCTTCGCTGTCATCACAGGTGGTGGCCCTGGAATCATGGAGGCTGCCAATAAGGGGGCGAAGGAGGGTAAGAGCAAGTCTGTGGGGCTGAACATCGAGATGCCCAGAGAACAGAAGGCAAACATGCATCAGGATATATCCCTCTCATTCAGGTATTTCTTTGTAAGGAAGTTGATGTTTGTCAAGTATGCCATGGCATTCATCATCTTTCCAGGAGGCTTTGGCACACTTGATGAGACCTTTGAGGCCCTGACCCTCTCGCAGACAAAAAAGATAGCACCATTCCCGATCATACTCTTTGGTAGCGATTACTGGGATGGACTGGTGAGGTGGTTCAAAGAGACATTGATCCGTCATGGAACCATTGACCCAGATGATCTCGAGCTCTTTACCATTGTGGATGATGTAGAGGATGTGTGTGATATAATCAGGGCATCGAGAGAGCCTGAGAGGCAGAACATGCCTTAATGACTGTGGCATTTTCTTGTAGAAATGGTTTAAATTAAGGTATGGCGGTACTTGAGATAAGGAAGTATCCTGACAGGATACTGAGGGAGAAGACATCACCTGTCAATGATTTCGGACCATCCCTCCAGAGGCTGATAGATGATATGATCGAGACGATGTATGCAGCCCCTGGTGTTGGACTTGCTGCAAATCAGGTGGGGGTGCCAAAGCAGGTGATGGTCGTCGATGTAAGCACAAAACAGCAGGATGCCCCATTGATTGTCATCATAAACCCCCAGATAGTGCTTGCAGAGGGTGAGTCGGCCTCTGAGGAGGGCTGTCTCAGCCTGCCTGATTATACAACCGTTGTGAAGAGGGCAGAGAGGGTAAAGGTAAGGGGCCTCGACAGACATGGCAGGGAGATCGAGGTAGAGGGCGAGGGGCTCCTGGCAAGGGCGCTCCAGCATGAGATTGACCACCTCAATGGCAAGCTCCTTATTGACAGGATCAGCCGCCTGAAGAGGGAATGGTTTAAGAAGCGATACCTCAGGCAGACACAGCAAAGGGAAGTCGTCAAGTCCTGATGAGACTCGTCTTCTTTGGCACACCTGATTTTGCCCTTCCTTCGCTCACTGCACTCATAGAGGCAGGATATAGTCTCGTGGCGGTTGTGACCCAGCCTGACAGACAGAAGGGCAGAGGAAGAAGGGTGTTACCCCCACCTGTAAAGGTGGAGGCACAGAGGCACGGGCTCCCTGTGCTACAGCCGTTAAAGGCGAGAGAGGAGGATTTTATAAGGGATCTCAGGAGGCTGGGGCCCGATCTGATCATTGTGGTTGCCTATGGTCAGATACTTCCACCTGATATAATCCATATGCCCAGGATGGGCTGTATAAACCTCCATGCATCGCTGCTTCCAAAATACCGTGGTGCGGCTCCAATAAACTGGGCGATAATCAATGGAGAAAGGAAGACAGGGGTGACAACCATGCTCATGGATGAGGGTATGGATACAGGGCCTGTGCTTTTGCAGAAGGAGATAGAGATAGATAAGGAGGACACGGCCGGCACACTCTCAAAGAGGCTTGCCAGTGAAGGTGCGGAGTTGCTGATAACCACCATAGAGGGGCTTAAGAGGGGTGAGATAAGACCTGTCCCTCAGTCAGGCGAGACATCATATGCACCGCCACTCAAGAAGGCGGATGGTCTTATAGACTGGTCGATGCCTGCCACAAGGCTCCATAATTTTATCAGGGGAGTCACACCATGGCCTGGTGCATATACCTTCCTTGATACCCAGAGGCTAAAGATTATAAAGGCAGTGCCTGTGGATGGTGAGGGAAGGCCTGGATTCATAGAGAGGGTCAGCAAGGATGAACTCCTTATCGGGACGGGCAAGGGGTTGCTCTCTATAAAGGAGATACAGATAGAGGGCAGGGCTGTTATGGATATAAGGGCATTTCTGCAGGGGCACAGGCTTGAGCCTGGGATGGGCCTTGGTACAAAAAGGTCTGAATGATGCATATTGAATTGATTTCTCAGGATGTTTTAACCTAAAGTCATGTTCAGGGGCTTCGTAAGGATAGTCCTTTACCTATTGGCCCTTGTTGTCATAAGCTCTCTTGTGATCCTCCTTGGTAAAGAGGTGGTTGGATACAAGAAGACCGTTGAGGTCCCCCTGCTCGTTGGTAAGGACATCAGTGAGGTGAAGAGGATCCTCATGAGGAAAGGGCTTGAGCTGGAGATAGAGGATGAGGTCTATAATGCTGAGTTCCCGAAGGGCTCTATCGTGAGACAGGATATAGGGCCTGGCAAGAGGGTTGAAAAGGGCAGTGAGATAAGGGTTGTGGTGAGCAAGGGCGTTGAGGTCTTCTCCATGCCATCCTTTGAGGGTCAGATACTCGAAGAGGCAAAACTGACGATGTTAAACCTGGGACTAAAGATAGGCAAGATTACATGGGTTCATTCTGATACGGTTGAGAAGGGCAGAATAATAGCACAGAGACCACTGCCGGGCAATGTGAGGGAGAACGAGGTTAATCTCCTTGTGAGCCTTGGTGGATACGATGTATCCTATAAGTGTCCATCTTTTGTTAACATGACCATTGATGATGCAAGGATGCTTGCAGATGCACTCGGTATAAAGCTCTCAGAGCAGGGTGAAGGGACGAGGATAATATTCCAGAAACCAGAGGCAGGGACGATCATAAAAAGGGGTGATAGGGTAGAGGTAACCCTTGGTCGTGGCTGGGGTTTCTGGTTTTAATCAGGAGGTGATATGGTCAAGATAGCCCCATCTATTCTCTCGGCCGATTTCTCGAGGCTTGGCGAGGAGGTGAAGGCGGCTGAGTCTGCAGGTGCAGATCTCATCCATATCGATGTAATGGATGGGCACTTTGTGCCGAATATCACTGTTGGTCCCCTTGTGGTCAGTGCTGTAAGGCGTGTTACCTCCATACCACTCGATGTGCACCTGATGATAGAGGAGCCTGACAGATACGTGGATGCCTTTGTGCAGAGTGGTGCGGACTATTTGACGGTGCACGCGGAGGCGTGCATCCATCTCCACAGGACCGTGCAGAACATAAGGGAGAGGGGTGTAAAGGCAGGGGTCTCGATCAACCCAGCGACACCGTTGAACGCAATAGAGCCCATCCTACCATTCGTTGATATGGTGCTTGTGATGTCTGTAAACCCAGGCTTTGGTGGCCAGGAGTTTATCCCAGAGGTTGTGCAAAAGATAAGGAGATTGAGGGAGACGGTCATCGAGTGTGGCTACAACATAAGCATCGAGGTCGATGGGGGCATCAACCCTGACAATGCACGGGAGGTGGCCTCGGCAGGTGCGGATATACTTGTAATGGGCAATGCATTTTATGGTTCAGATGATTATCACGGTGTTATAAGGTCAGTAAGGGAGAGGTGCAGGGAGCTGGATGTCTGACAGAAAGGGGACAGGGACAGCAGATGCCCTGTTTGAGAGGGCAGAGGGTAAGAGGTCATCAAGGAGATACGCCCAGGCCATTGAGCTATATAAAAAGGCCCTCAGGATTTACAAAAAGACTTCTGATATAGATGGTCTCCTCAACTGTTACCTCTCACTCGGAGACACCCTCAGGGCTGGAGGGGATTTCAGGCGGGCAAGTAGATATTACACGGAGGCACTAAACCTCTCAGGGCTTGTGGAAGACAGGGTTGCCCTTGCTGACGCACATGCAGGGCTGGGGCTGAGCTTGAGGGCCCTTGGTGAGTGGAGGCAGGCACTCAGGCACATCAGACACGCCATGGGGCTTTATAGATCCATTGATGATAAAGAAGGTATAGGATTCTCGCTATGGGCAAAGGCAGGGACATACAGGATAAGGGGTGAGATAAAAAGGGCGATCACCCTGTTCCATGAGGCACTCTGTCTCTTCAGGAGACTGCGCAATACCGTCGGGATCAGCTATTCATATTGTGGCCTTGGTGGCTGTTACAGGGTTGCAGGCCAGACAGATGAGTCAAAGAGATACTATAGCCGCGCCAACAGAAACTTCAAAAGGCTGGGTGATACCTTCGGTCTTGCCTATTCGTATTGTGGCCTTGGAAATGTGAGCAGGATGTACGGGGACTACACAGGGGCACTCTCTCAATTTAGGAAGGCCGAAAGGCTCTACAGGAGGATAGGCGACAGGGTGAGTTATGCATACACACTGTGGAGCGTTGCAACTACCTATAAAATGATGGGTGATCTGAACAGGGCACGAAAGATATTCGAGATGGCTGATACCCTATTTAAAGAGACCCATGATCCCAGGGGGAGGATATACTGTATCCTTGGATACGGTGAGCTGGAGTACCTGGATCACATGAAGTCCAGGGCAAGGAGGTTATTCTTGAAGGCAGAGAGGCTTGCCGAGCGGTACGGCTTCAAGATCGAGATGGGTCATGCAAGGAGGCTGATGAGGTGTCTTGAAAGGGACAGAGGCCTGCCAGCGAACCTGCCATAGCTTTATAAGGAGAGTCCTTGAAAATAAACAGACTATCTGTTAGTATTGATTCATCCTGTAATGTGTCCCCAGGAGACGGTTAATGAAAAACAGGAGGTGATGGGCTCAAACACCCTTAACAGGGTGATAGCAAGGGGTATTGACATCCTTATAGTGACAGCACTTCTTGAGCTGTTGTCCAAGACAGGCTACTTTGCCGGGTTATTATATATACTGATCGCAGATGGCCTCCTGAATGGCAGGAGCGTTGGGAAGTGGCTCATAGGGCTGAGGGTGATCGTTCTGGACACCCAGGCTTCCTGTACCTATAGGGAGTCTATATTCAGGAACCTCCCCTTTGCGATCGGATACATCATCTTCGGCCTGTTAAAGGGTATCCCCATCATAGGGTGGCTGTTTGCCATTGTGGTGCCAGTGGTTATCCTTGGTGTGGAGGCCCTTATAATGATAGGTAATGAAGAGGGCATGCGTTTTGGTGATCAGATAGCAAAGACAAAGGTAGTCATGGCAGAGAGGGGTGAGTAGATGTTTCAGAGGATACTCGGGTGGTTTTCGAATGACCTTGCGATCGACCTTGGCACGGCCAATACCCTTGTATTTGTAAAGGGCAAGGGTATTGTGTGTAATGAGCCGTCTGTTGTTGCTGTCCAGAAGGAGAGGGTCATTGCGGTTGGAGCAGAGGCGCAGAGGATGCTCGGCAAGACACCTGCCAATATCGTTGCGATGAGGCCACTGAAGGAGGGGGTAATTGCAGACTTTGACAAGACCGGCGAGATGCTCAAGTACTTTATAAGGAAGGTGCATAACAGGAAGAGCTTTATATCACCAAGGATCGCCATAGGGGTGCCTTCAGGCATAACACAGGTGGAGCAGAGGGCTGTCAAGGACGCTGCACAGGCATCGGGTGCAAGGGAGATATATCTGATAGAGGAGCCGATGGCCGCTGCCCTTGGGGTCGGTCTGCCCATCTCGGAGCCCTCAGGGAATATGATAGTTGACATAGGGGGTGGCACAACGGATGTTGCCGTGATATCACTGCATGGTGTTGTCTACAGCAAGGCCGTAAGGATCGGTGGAGACAAGATGGATGAGGCGATCGTAAATTATATCAAGAACAAATCAAAGATACTCATAGGCGAGAGAACAGCTGAGAGGATAAAGAGGGAGATCGGTGCTGCACTGAAGCTTGATAACGAGGACAGGACTGTACAGGTGAAGGGCAGAGACCTTGTGTCAGGCATCCCGAAGACCGTCACAATACATGAGGATGAGATAATAGATGCAATAAGTGAGATCGTGGGTATTATCGTGGATACGATCAAGGTCGCGCTTGAAAATACACCCCCAGAGCTTGCCTCAGATATAGTTGACAGGGGTATCGTCCTTGCAGGTGGAGGCGCTCTCCTGAGAGGACTTGATGTCCTCCTGAAGCAGGAGACAGGTCTGCCGGTGATAATTGCCGAGGATCCATTATGTGCGGTTGTAAAAGGTGTAGGGAAGGTGCTGGATGACCTCGACCTCCTGAGCAGGATCTCCATGTAGTGGTTGTCCTATATTAAAACGCCCTCTGTTATGAACTTTATAAATGCGCCAGAGGAATAGATTCTTCATCTTTATATCCGTTATTGCGCTCACCTTTGCCTTATTGACCTATCAAGGCATAGAGAGAGAGGAAGGGATATCCCTGCCATTCACACATCCGGTCTACCTGCTCTCCGGGATATATTCCCATATCACAGGGAAGGTAGAAGACTTCTTCGAAAGGTATGTCTTTATCATCGGCAAGGTGGATGAGAACAGGAGGTTGATCGAAAGGATAAGGGTCATTGAGCAGGAGCGAAACAGGTACATCGAGGCTGAGGCCGAAAACAGGAGGCTTCGGCGACTCCTTGCCCTGAAAACAAAGAACCCACATTTTGTTACAGCTGCTGAGGTCATCGCAAGGGACCCTGGTAACTGGTTTCATCTGCTGTGGATAGACAAAGGACTCAATGACGGGATCAAGAAGGATATGATCGCCGTCTCTCCTGATGGACTGGTTGGAAGGGTGAGGGACGTCCTTGATGAAAGGGCGAGTATAATGCTCATAACCGATGTAAACTCGGCTGTGGCTGTAAGGATCCAGCAGTCAAGGGTGGATGGTATACTCGAGGGGAGGGGTGATCGTATGACCTTCCTGAAGTATATACCAAGGGATGTCGAGGTTGAACAGGGACAGAGGGTGATCACCTCAGGGCTTGACGGCATATATCCAGAAGGGATACTCGTTGGCTATATCAACAGCATAAGAAAGGAGGGAGAAAGCTTCTTCCAGGAGATCACGGTCAGGCCTGCACAGGACCTGAACAGGGTTGAGGAGATCGCTATACTCAGGAGATGAAGAGATTCTCTGTATATCTCGTCCTTGCATTATTTGCGCTGTCAATACAGGCCACATTCTTCCCACATATCAGACCCGACCTCATCCTTGTACTCGTGTGTTTCTATTCCTTAAGGGAGGGACAGATCAAGGGGATGGCCTATGGTGCCCTTACAGGGCTTCTGATGGATTCTGCAAGTGGCTTTATCATAGGGCCGAATATCCTCTCTAAATCGGTTGTTGGTTTCTACTTCAACCGTATCAGGCAGAAGTTCTTCCTCTGGAATGTGTTCTTAAATACACTGTTCATCTGTCTCTTTGCAATTATTGACATCATCCTGGTGAGGGTTATACTCGAGGTATTCTCCGGCCTCTCCTTTGCCATGAGGTCACCTGAGGTGAGCATCCTCTCGGTCATTTACACCACGGCAGGCAGTCTGATAATCTATCCTATCCTCAAGGAGAGGCAGAGTTGAAAATGGAAGAAAGGGTCAGGGTCTTCTCATACATAATACTTGCGGTATTTGCACTCTTTATACTGAGGCTGTGGGATCTCCAGGTCGTTAAAGGGCGATGGTATAGAGAGATATCCGAGAGGAACAGGCTCAGGAGTATAGCGATACCTGCACAGAGGGGTATCATCTATGACAGGAATCACGTCCCCCTTGTTGACAATGAGCCATCCTTTGATATTGCCATAATAAGGGAGGACTTCTCTGATGACCCTGAGAGGCTGTCCCTGCTTGCAGGCCTGCTTGATCTTTCACCTGAAGAGATAGAGAAGAGGCTCAAGGATGGCACGGGCAGTCCCCTGAGCCCTGTCAAGATCAAACAGGACGTCTCATTCAAAGAGGTTGCCATGATTGAGGCAAGGAGGATGGATCTGCCAGGTCTCGTAGTAGAGGTTGTGCCAAGGAGGAATTATATATACGGCAGACTCGCAAGCCATGTGATCGGTTATCTCGGATACATGACACCCCGTCAGCTGAGAGACCCTGCGTATAATGATGTGCCTGTGACCGCCTTTGTCGGACATTATGGCATAGAGAAGACATACGACAGTCTATTGAGGGGCAAGGCAGGAAGGAGGATCGTTGAGGTCGATGCAACTGGCAGGGTTGTGCGGATAGTGGGGATACAGAGACCTGTTAAGGGAAGGGATATCACCCTGACCCTTGATATAGATGTGCAGAGGGAGGCAGAGGAGGGTCTCAGAGGCAGGGCAGGTGCGGTTGTGGTGCTTGCGCCTGAGACAGGCGAGGTCCTCGCCATGGCATCTGCACCTTCGTTTGATCCCAACCTCTTTGCAAGGGGTATCAGTTATAGAGACTGGAGGAGGCTCATTAATGACCCCAGGAGGCCCCTTCTCAACAGGGCGATCCAGGGTGTATACCCTCCTGGCTCCACATTCAAGATAATAGGCGCCCTTGCGGCACTTGAGGAGGGGGTCATAGACAGTGCAACCGAATTCACCTGTAGAGGTGCCATAGAGATGGGGGGAAGGAGTTTCAGGTGCTGGAAGGAGAAGGGGCACGGCAGGATCAGCCTTTACAGGGCCATCACGGAGTCATGTGATGTGTATTTTTATGAGATTGGTAAGAGGCTCGGTATAGAGAGGATCGCTGAATATGCGAGGATGTTTGGTCTTGGTGAGCCAAGCGGGATCGAGCTTGATGGCGAGAGGAGGGGGATTGTGCCATCAATGGAGTGGAAGCTTAAAAACCTCCACGAGAGATGGTATGGAGGTGAAACCCTCAACACAGTGATAGGCCAGGGCTATCTGAGTGCCACACCCCTGCAGATGGCAAGGATGGTATCTGCGGTTATCAACGGAGGCAGACTCTACAGGGTGCACCTTTTAAGGGACAGACCCATTGAGCTTGAGAGGACGATAGAGATAGACCCTGGCAGTGAGTCCTTTCTAAAGAGGGCACTTATCGGTGTTGTTGAGGATTCTAATGGCACGGGCAGAAAGGCACACTCAGGATGGGTGAGGATAGGAGGAAAGACAGGCACGGCCCAGGTGGTGAAGAAGGGACAGAGGGGTGTAAGATCAAAGAGGAACAGGGATCATGCGTGGTTTGTGGCATTTGCACCTGAGGATGAGCCCGAGGTTGCTGTATCTGTATTTGTTGAGCATGGTGGGCAGGGAGGCACAGCGGCTGCACCCATCGCAAGGGATGTCATCGAGGCATACTTCAGGGCGGATGGCTCAGGGCTGAGGGCTGACAAGGAGGTTATGGAGAGGTCGTTATGATAGACAGGAGACTGTTAAAGAATTTTGACTGGGGTATCCCCTTTGTCGCCCTGTTCATATCATTGATAGGTGTGGCCACGATCTATAGTGCCACAAGGCCGGTGTTCGACATCCCGCAGCAGGACTTTTACCTGAGGCAACTATACTGGATAGCCATCGGCATGCTGGCCTTCATCTTTACAATAAGCATCGACTACAGACACCTGGTGAGGTTTGCATATATATTATTCTTGATTGGCGTTATCCTCCTCTTTGCAGTGCTATTCATAGGTAAGAGGGGCATGGGTGCACAGAGGTGGATAGTGCTCGGTCCGTTCTCATTCCAACCATCTGAATTCTTCAAGATACTCTTTATTGTGGCACTATCACGATACCTGTCACGGATGGATCGCTCAAGACCGCTTGGCCTGCGGGAGATCATCAGGATGCTGACCCTCTTTGTGCTCATCCCTTTCATACTCATTATAAGACAGCCTGATCTTGGCACGGCTATTATCCTGCTACTCCTCTTTTCATGCATGGTTATGATGGCAGGTGTCAGGAGGAGGATCGCCATAACCGGGATCATCATCGGCCTTGTCTCCCTGCCCTTTATTGGCAGTATCATGTGGGAGAATCTCAAGGATTATCAGAGGCAGAGATTGATTGCCTTTGTTGAACCAGAGGCCGATCCTCATGGGGTCGGGTATCATATCAACCAGTCAAAGATCACCATAGGGTCAGGTGGGTTTACAGGCAAGGGCTATCTGAAGGGCACACAGGGCCCACTGAGGTTTCTGCCCGAGAGGCATACAGACTTTATATTTGCAATATTTGCCGAGGAATGGGGCTTCAGTGGTTGTATCGTCCTCTTTCTCCTGTACCTGTTCCTTATAACAAAGGGCATTGACACGGTGAAGAAGGCAAGGGATGCCTCAGGCGCCTTTATCGTGTTAGGTGTGACCATTGCATTCTCGTTTTATTTCATCATCAATGTCGGTATGACCCTTGGGATGGTGCCTGTCGTGGGCATACCAATGCCCCTCTTCAGTTATGGTGGCACGGCGATGCTCTCAAACTTCATTGCACTCGGGATTATAGAGAATGTGAGGATGCGGAGGTCTTTTATGTATTATTGATCAGAACCACTTACATACCCAGCAACAAGGTCACCCACCTCAGAGGTGGTATACCCCATCTGCCCTGCTGCAAGGCTCTTCAGATGCCTTGATGTCACCTTTATGATGGCCTCCTCTATCCCCTTGGCTGCCTCTTCTTCCCCAAGGTGCTCAAGCATTAATCCAGCCGCTGAGATGGCTGCAAGGGGGTTTATCATATTCTTGCCCTTATACTTCGGAGCTGAACCACCTATCGGCTCAAACATGGAGACCCCGTTTGGATTTATATTGCCTCCAGCAGCGATCCCCATGCCACCCTGTATCATTGCACCAAGGTCTGTGATGATGTCACCGAACATATTGTCAGTCACTATGACATCAAACCATTCCGGGTTCTTTACGAACCACATGGTTATGGCATCGACATGGGCATAGTCTGTCTTTATATCAGGATACTCCTTTGCAACCTCATAGAATGTCCGCTCCCATAGATCAAAGGCGAAGGTGAGGACATTTGTCTTTCCACAGAGGGTCAGTTTCCTGTCCTTGTTACGTTTCTTTGTAAACTCAAAGGCGAAGCGGATGCACCTCTCAACACCCTTACGGGTATTTATCGACTCCTGTACAGCGATCTCATCCGGGGTCCCCTTCCTCAGAACCCCCCCTGCACCAGCATAAAGCCCCTCTGTGTTCTCTCTCACCACAACAAAGTCTATATCTTCAGGCCCCTTGTCTTTCAGTGGGCAATCAACACCTGGATATAGCTTAACAGGTCTTAGATTTATGTACTGATCTAACTCGAACCTGATCCTGAGCAGTATACCCTTTTCAAGGATGCCAGGTTTTACATCTGGATGTCCAATCGCACCAAGGTAGATTGCATCGAAGCCCTTCAACTCCTCCAGTGCGCTGTCAGGGAGTGTCTCGCCTGTCCTGAGATACCTGTCTCCTCCGAAATCAAAAAAAGTGGTGTTGAGCTTGAACCCATATCTCCCTGATACCGCATCAAGGACCTTAACCCCCTCGGCAACCACCTCAGGCCCTGTACCATCACCAGGGATAACCGCTATATTGTATGACCTGGACAATTCAACCCCCAAGATCCGTATTATTGAAAAAAATGGCGGTCCCAACGGGACTCGAACCCGTGTCTTAGCCTTGAGAGGGCTACGTCCTAGGCCACTAGACGATGGGACCGGAGACAGTAGTAATTTTAACAAATTAAGGATAAAAATGTAAGGCTTATAGAAGGTCAATCAAGGATATCCAAGAGGCTCAGTGCAGGGTTTGTAAGGAGGCGGTCGACGATCAGGCCGAAGAAACTCTGGTCATCAGACTTATAATACCATCCAAGGTGAGTGAAGCAGTTTGAACAGAGGCTTATGCTCCAGCTGAAGCCCTCAAACCACGTATGATCCATAACGGGTATGCCATGCACCATGCATCCACTGGCCGAAGAGAAACAACTGATCCTGTAGGTTACCCCCTCGGGATTGGTAAATTCGTGTATATATTCTCCATTTACAGTGATGTTGTGTGCAGGAAGGGTTATAATGTTCTTACAGGTCTTACACAGCACGGCCTGGCCTTCTTTAAGGCCAAACCTCTTCTCTACCTTTATCCTTGCCTTTCTGTCCTCCCCCTTCATTTCCGGGACATTTATATTTTAACAAAATGGCACAGAATTGTTGTATACTCAACTATTATGGAGAAGATACCAGAGGGCTTCAGGGCAGGTTATGTCTCGATTATTGGCAAGACCAATGTGGGCAAGTCCACTCTGCTCAATCAGCTATTGAGATTCAAACTCTCCATAGTCACACCAAAGCCCCAGACCACCAGGAGGAGGGTCATAGGCATCCTGAATGGCGAGGGCTATCAGATAGTGTTCATAGATACGCCTGGTATAATCGAGCCAAAATATACACTCCAGGAGGTCATGATGACCTATGTGAAGAGGGCCATGGATGACGCCGATGTTATACTCTATATGGTCGATGCCTCGATACCCCAGCAGATTGAAGAGGACGTAAGGATGGGCCATACAAAGGATAAACCAGTGATACTCCTGCTTAACAAGATAGACCTCATAAAAAAAGAACTGCTCCTTGAGATGATAGATAGACACAGGAAGGCATACCCATTTGACGCCATAATACCCATATCTGCACTCAAGAATGACGGACTGGACAGGGTGATTAAGGAGACGGTCAACCTGCTGCCTGAAGGCCCACCATACTATCCCTCTGATTACATAACACCTGAACAGGAGCGATTCTTTGTGGCAGAGATTATCAGGGAGAAGATCTTTCTCCGCTACGGTGAGGAGATCCCTTATTCAACGCATGTTGAGATCCAGGAATTCCGTGAGAGGGAAAGGGGTAAAAACTATATAAGTGCGGTGATATATGTGGAGAAGGACTCCCAGAAAGGGATCCTGATCGGCAAGGGTGGTCAGGCCCTGAGGCGTATAGGGATGGAGGCGAGACAGGAGATCGAGGGTTTTCTCGGCCGTCCGGTCTTTTTAGAGTTGTTTGTAAAGGTCAGTGAGGACTGGAGGAAGAGAAAGACAAGGCTGAGAGAGCTTGGTTATTAGCCCCTATGGGGCTTGTGGGAATTAAACTAATTTATCTTGACATTGGTTCTATCTCCTCTTATAATTTTAAAAAATTATGAGGTGAAGACCATGACAAAGGCAGACATTGTCGACAGATTATGTGAGAGGGTCGGGCTTCCAAAGAATGAGGCAACAGAGATAGTGGAGTTGCTCTTTAGAACACTGAAGAATGTCCTCTCAGAAGGCGAGTCGGTGAAGATAACAGGCTTCGGGACCTTCCTTGTAAGGAAGAAGGGGACGAGAAAGGGCAGGAATCCCCAGACCGGCGAGGAGATTCAGATCAAGCAGAGGAGGGTCGTAACCTTCAAACCGAGTCAACAGTTTAAGGCCCTTGTTGAAAAGGCATAATCCTTTATGGTTCCTTCTCCTCAAAAACAGGTAATACCTGATAAGGTCTTTTACAAGATTGGAGAAGTCAGCGAGATCACAAAGATAGAGCCTTATGTATTGAGATACTGGGAGACAGAATTCTCCTTTCTCAGGCCTCGCAAGAACAAGGCAGGCCAGCGTATATACTCAAGGAAAGACCTTGAACTTATAATCCAGATAAGGGATCTGCTTTATAAAGAGAGATACACCATTGAGGGTGTAAAGAAGAAGTTTAAGGAGCGATCCTTTAAGAAGAGTTCTGTCTCTATAGAGACGGTCCAGAATATAAAGAAGAGGCTCAAAGAGATACTCAAGATACTCAAGTAATCATATCGGGGCGTGGCGCAGTCTGGTTAGCGCACTCGCTTGGGGTGCGAGAGGTCGGCCGTTCGAATCGGCTCGCCCCGACCATCTCCCTGTCCATCGTGTATACACCACTCCCCATAGAGAGACTGCCTTTTAAGGTCTTTAGGGTTATGGTTCAGCCGAGGACGGAGGCCCTGACAAACTCAAGGAGCAGTGATGGATAGATACCAAGGAGTATCACCATAATGGTGGTGATGGTGAGGGCGATGCCCATCCCGCCTGACATGCTGAGCTCAACCCTCTCGCCTGGCTCCTTCATATACATATACATCACGACCCTTAAATAGAAGAAGGCTGATACCACACTAAAGAGTACCGCCACGATAACAAGGGGGACGTATCCTGAGTATATCGCCTCCATGAACACGTAGAACTTGGCTATAAAGCCTGCTGTTGGGGGTATGCCGGTGAGTGAGAACATGAAGATAAGCATAAGGGCAGCAGCAACAGGATGCTCCTTTGAAAGACCCGCATAGTCCTCAAGATCCTCTCCAAGGAGGTCTTCTCGCCTCAACAGTATCACCACAGAGAATGCGCCTATGTTCATGAATGTATATATCATGAGGTAGTTCATCGTGCTAACAAGTCCCTCTGCTGTGCCTGTTATTATACCGAGGATGGCATAACCTGCATGGGCGATCGAGCTGTAGGCAAGCATCCTCTTTATGTTCCTCTGCGAGAGGGCGAGTATACTGCCTGTTGCCATCGTGAGGATGGCAAGAGGGACGAGGATGGCTGACCACTGTATGTCGAGCTCGGCAAATGCATCAAAGAATACACGGCCGATTACCGCAAAACCTGCTGCCTTTGGCCCTACAGACATAAACGCCGTAACGGACGTCGGTGCACCCTCATAGACATCAGGCGCCCACATGTGGAAAGGCACAAGTGCAATCTTGAAACCAAAGGCGATGATGAAGAACACAAGCCCCAGGAGGGTGATGGGATTGTTAAGCAGGCCGAGCTCATGGAGGCCTGATGCTATCCCCTTCAGGTGTGTTGTGCCTGTAAGACCGTAGACAATGGCTATCCCGTAGAGGAGGAATGCAGAGGAGAATGCACCAAGAAAGAAATACTTCATCGCTGCCTCTGCCGAACGCCTCTGCCTCCTGATTATCCCTGCAAGGACATAGGTAGAAAGGGCCATAAGCTCAAGGCCAAGATAAAGGACGATGAGGTCACCTGCACTCGCCATTATCATCATGCCTGATGTGGCAAAGAAGAGGAGACAGTAGTATTCACCATAGGAGGTCTGCTCGATCTTCATATATCTGAGGGAGATGAGGATGGTCAGGACGAGGTTTATATAGAAGATGAGCTTGAAGAAGTTTGAGTATCCATCAAAGAGGAACACATCCTGGAGCACACCACCGAGCCAGCCCATCTTAACAAGCCTGTAGTTGATATAGGCAGATATGCCAACACCAACAAGCCCTGTAAGGGCAATAACCTCCTTCCTCTTTACCATGAGGTCAAGGAGGAGGAGTATGAGTGCAAACAGTATAAAGACGATCTCAGGTGCAAGGAGTCTCAAATCCTGTAGATCCATCTATCTATAGCCTCCGATAAGATTTATGTATTCTGCAAATGTGCCTGGTGTATCAGTGATATTCACCTGCCTTATCAGGTGCTCAACCGATGTGTGCATGTAATCAAGGAATGTGTTGGGATGGATGCCTATCCAGAAGACAAAGAGTATCAATGGTAGCAGGGTGATGGCCTCCCTCTTGTTCAGATCGAGGATCTCGTGATTATCCCTCACAACGGTTGACTGATGGGTGAAGAAGACCCTCTGATACAACCAGAGCATGTATCCTGCACCAAGGATTATGCCTATGGCTGCGAGCACGCCAAACTCCCTGTGCGAGGTGAAGGCACCGAGGATGATGAGGAATTCTCCTATAAACCCATTTGTCCCTGGTAGCCCTATTGAGGCAAGGGTGAAGATCATGAAGATGCCGGCATACCAGGGCACAAGGGTTGCAAACCTGCCGTAATCGGCTATCATCCTCGAATGTGTCCGTTCATAGATGATGCCAACAAGCAGAAAGAGGGCACCTGTGACGATGCCATGATTGAGCATCTGGAGTATGCCACCCTCAAGGCCCTGTGAATTGAGAGAGAATATGCCAAGGGTGACAAAGCCCATGTGGCTGACACTGGAATAGGCGATCAGTCTCTTCATATCCTTCTGGGCAAAACACACCAATGCACCATATATGATGGCGACAACAGAGAGTACCACGATGACAGGGGCAAAGAACCTTGTTGCATCGGGGAACATCGGGATGGAGAACCTGAGAAAGCCATATGCACCCATCTTTATCAGGACACCGGCGAGTATGACACTGCCTGCGGTTGGTGCCTCTGTGTGTGCATCAGGCAGCCAGGTATGCACGGGGAACATGGGGACCTTCACGGCAAAGGCGACAAAGAAGGCAAGGAAGAGCCAGCACTGCAGAAGAAATGGATACCTGATCCTGCTGAGTTCAAGGATATTCAGGGTCTCTCCACCCTTGAAGTAAAGCACCACGATACCAACAAGCATGAGCACACTTCCTGCCAGTGTGTAAAGGAAGAACTTGATCGCAGCATAGACCCTGTCCTTACCACCCCATACACCTATCAGTATGAACATCGGTATGAGCATGGCCTCCCAGAAGACGTAGAAGAGGAAGAAGTCAAGGGAGACAAAGACACCGAGCATGGCCGTCTCCATCAGGAGCATCGCGATATGGAACTCCCTGACCTTTGTGTCTATGGCCCTCCAGGAGACAAGGACAGAGAGGATGCTGAGCAGTATCGTGAGGAAGATAAAGAGGATACTTATCCCGTCAATACCTACAAAGTAGTTGATTCCCCACGAGGGTAACCACTCGTGCCTCTCAACGAACTGCATGAGGTGCGTGTCCTTATTGAAGTTACTCAATAGCGGGAAGGCCACAAGAAGGGTCAAGGTGGTGACAAGCAGGGTGATCCACCTTATGGCCTCTTTGCCCCTGATAAAGAGGAGGAGGATCGCACCAAATAGGGGCAGGAAGACCGTTACTGTCAGTACAGGATAGCCCAGTTGATTCATCAATGCATTATTCATCTATAGCTACCTCGAGAATATAACAGCCCATATGATAATGATCGCACCAAGCACCATGATAAGGCCATAGGAGGATAAGAGTCCTGTCTGTATCCTCCTGAATCTCTGGCTGAAGGAGCCTATAAGGTCAGGCACCCCGTTAACAACACCCTCTATAATCCTTCCATCAAAGAAGCCAAGGAAGACCTTCTCTGACGCCCTGAGGACAGGCCTCACAATGGTAACATGATAGAACTCATCAAACCAGTATTTGTTGTAGAGCATGGTATAAATGGGTCTCAAGGCAGAACCCATCCTCTCCGGCAGGTCGGTCTTCTTCACATACATTATGTATGCCATCAGGATACCAATTATGCTGACGATCACCGATAAGGTCATGACCATTACCTCTGTGGAGTGCGCACCCTCTGCCTCCGGGCGTCCAAGCACAGGCGCAAGGAACTCGCCTATCCTGTCACCATGCTCCATGAATATGGACGGGATACCCACCCATCCTGCCGCTATGGCACCAATGGCGAGCAGGATCAGTGGTATGGTCATGACAGGCGGTGATTCATGCACATGCCGTAGCTGTTCCTCAGAACCACGAAAATCGCCATGAAATGCGAGATAGATGAGCCTGAATGAATAGAAGGCGGTCATAAGTGCCGCTATGGTGCCGAGGACCCACAGGATCTTACCCGTCCCGCCACCAAGGAATGTCCTGTAGAGGATCTCGTCCTTGCTGAAGAAGCCTGCAAGACCAGGGATGCCCGATATACTCAGAGAGGCTATAACGAACGTCCAGTAGGTTATGGGCATATATCTCTTGAGGCCACCCATCCTCTGGATGTTCATCTCATCATGGAGTGCGTGGATGACGCTACCCGAGCCAAGGAACAGTAATGCCTTAAAATAGGCATGAGTATAAAGGTGGAATATCCCAGCGGTGTATGCACCCACCCCAAGGGCAAGGAACATGTATCCGAGCTGGCTTACGGTTGAGTATGCTATAATCCTCTTTATGTCGTTCTGCACAAGCCCTATCGAGGCTGCAAATATGGCCGTCACGCCCCCGACCACTGCAACGGTGGTCATTGCGGTGTGGGAGAGGTTGAAAAGGGGGTTGCAGCGTGCAACCATGAAGACACCTGCTGTGACCATGGTGGCTGCATGGATCAATGCTGATACAGGAGTTGGGCCCTCCATTGCATCAGGTAGCCAGACATGGAGGGGTATCTGAGCAGATTTTCCAACAGCCCCGCAGAAGAGCAACAGACAGATGAGGGTTATGGTCTCCACCTCAAGGCCGAAGATGCTCGTCTTCTGGCCAAGGATACTGCCTGCCTCTGAGAAGACCTTGAGGTATTCAAGACTGCCAAAGGTGAGGAAGATGAGGATTATACCAAGACCAAAACCGAAGTCGCCAAACCTGTTTACTATAAACGCCTTCTTTCCGGCATTTGAGGCTGATGGCCTCTCATACCAGAAACCTATAAGCAGATAGGAGCACAGGCCCACGGCCTCCCAGCCGAAATAGAGGAGCAGGAAGTTATTGGACATAACCAGCACGAGCATGGAGAAGACAAAGAGGCTCAGATAGGCAAAGAACCTATAATACCCTCTATCACCGTGCATATAGCCCACTGAGTAGATGAATATCAGTGAGCTTATGGATGTCACCACTATAAGCATTATCGCTGTAAGCTGATCTATCAGGAATCCCACGGGCACGACGAAGGAGCCCGAGATCACCCATTCATAGAGGTTTACATTAATCACCCTCCCATCAAGCACATCCATAAAGGCACCTACCGAGAGGATGAAGGAGCCTACCACCGCTGGTATGGAGACATAGTGCGCCCTGTCCCGTATGAAACGCCTGCCAAACAGGATATTTATGAGAAACGCTATGAATGGAAGCAGTGGTATCAGGATCAGCATATGATCACCCCTTCAACAGATTGACCTCCTCAGCCGTAATAGACGGTTTGTGCCTGTAAAGGGCGATTATTATCGCAAGCCCTATCGCTGCCTCAGCAGCTGCAACGGTTATCACAAAGAAGACGAGGATCTGCCCTGTCATGGACTGTAGATAATGGCTGAATGCCGCAAGGCTTATATTGACAGAATTCAACATCAACTCTATGGACAGAAATATCATGATGAGGTTCCGTCTTATGATAAAACCTATCACGCCTATGCCAAAGACCACCGTGCTGAGCAATATATACCAGCTTAACGGGACCATGGTTCACTCCACCCCTTTCCTCTTCTTTGCCAGTACAACGGCTCCTATTATCGCTACAAGCAGGATGAGCGATGCTATCTCAAATGGCAGTAGATGCCTTGTATACAGCACCCTGCCAATGGTCATTATATTACCCTCTGAGCGTATCCTCTCTATACTGAACTGCCCCAACGGCGGGAAGACATCTATCTCCCTCAGCACGATCACAGAGAGTAGTGTCAGAATAGCTGTGATAACGACTCCCGCAGGCCAGAGGCCAAGAAACCTCCTCTCCATCTCTACATCCTTGACATCCAGAAGCATGATCACAAACAGGAAAAGAACGAGTATGGCACCGGCATATATTATTATCTGTATGGCAGCAAGGAATTCGGCATTCAGGAATAGATACAGGATCGCGATATGGACAAACAGAACGAGCATCCACAGGACCGCATGGACAGGGTTCCTCCTTGTTATGACCATCACCGAGAGCCCTGTGATGGCTATTGCAAGATACGCAAATATCAGTTGATGGGCCGTCATCCACCCCCCCTGAAGTCCCTCGATTTTGGAACCCAGAACCTCTCGAAATAATCCCTTCCCCTCTCAGGCCCCATATACCTGTCCCAGTTATCAAGCAACCGCTCCTTTGTGTAGCGGAACTCACCCTTGTCATAGCCGGCGTATTCAAAATGTGGTGTCAGGACTATGGCACCAAAGGGACAGGCCTCGACACATAGTGCACAGAAGACACATCTCAGGGTGTCTATCTCGTATCTCTCCACCACCTTCCGGTGCCCCTCACCCTCTGTGGTGTAGATAGAGATGCATTTTGTGGGGCATATGGCTGAACAGAGCCCGCAACCAACACACTTCATCTTCCCCGTCTCGTACTTAGCAAGGGCATGTAATGCCCTTGCGCCTGGTGGTGGCTCGATCTTCACCTTATACGGATACTGTCTCGTGACGGCAGGAGAGAAGAAGTGTTTGAGTGTAAGGGCAAGACCCTTTATGATCTCTATAAAGAGTATCTTTTTGATAAGCTCTCTTGTCGTCATGGCCTGATAAAGGATTGCAGGTTCATAACAGTTTTATCACCCCTGTTATAAATATATTCACCAGTGCAAGTGGTATAAACAGCTTCCATCCAAGGCTCATCAACTGATCATATCTGTACCTTGGGAGTGTCGCCCTTATCCAGAAATAGAAGAAGATAAAGGCATACACCTTCAGAATGAACCAGACGATACCAGGCACATGGGAGAATATCCAGAAGTCAGGCCCGTGCCACCCGCCAAGGAAGCATATGCTTGCAAGGGCTGACATCACGAACATGCCCGTATATTCACCCATAAAGAACAACCCCCAGCGGATCCCGCTGTATTCTGTGAAATACCCCGCAACAAGCTCTGTCTCAGCCTCAGGAAGGTCAAAGGGCGCCCTGTTGGTCTCTGCGATGGCTGCCATGAGGAAGACGAAAAAGCCTATGAACTGTGAGACTATAAAGGGGCCTCCTGACTGTGCCTCCACGATGTCCGAGAGATTCGCACTGCCGGCAAGCATTATCACACCAACAAGGCTGAGACCCATTGCTATCTCATAGCTTATGACCTGTGCAGACGACCTCAGGCTTCCAAGGAACGAATACTTTGAATTCGACGCCCAACCTGCAAGGATGACGTTGTATGTGCCGATCGATGAGAGTGCGAGTATATAGAGGATGCCTATATTGATATCCGCTATTGAGAAGCCCCTCCAGAAGGGGATCACGGCCACCGATCCAAGGGCAGCAACAACACCTATGACAGGTGCGATATAAAATATCGGCCTGTCTGCATTCGACGGGATGATATCCTCCTTAAAGAAGAGCTTTATCCCATCTGCAATGGGCTGGAGCAGTCCGTGTGGGCCCACATGCATGGGGCCAAGCCTTGCCTGCATGTGCCCTATCACCTTGCGCTCGAAGTAGACCGCATAGGCAACATGCAGCATAACGATGTTCACGATGATAAAGACCTTTATGAATGTCCAGAGTATCTCCATCCTACCACATCAACTCCTTGAGCAGTCTCCTTGAATTCTCGTCATGAGGATCAAGCTTCAGGGCCTTCTCAAGTGCCTCGATCGCCTTCTCTGTCATCCCTGCCTTGGCATATGAGAATCCAAGATGGAAGTATGTATCCGCATCGTTTGGATTGATCTTGATCACCTCCTCAAAGGCCCTTATCGCCTCCTCCATCATGTTCTTCTTCGTGTATGCCCTTCCGAGGTGATAGTTTGCGATGGCGTATTTGGGGTCTCTCCTTACGACCTCCCTAAAATACCTTATCGCCTCGTCAAGGTTGCCCTTGTGATAATAGGATATGCCCGCAAAGTAGTATGCACTTATGTATTCCCTGTTGTGTTTGATCGCCTCTTTAAACGCATCTATCGCCTCGTCTATACGACAGAGCCGATAATAGGCAACACCAAGGGCAAAATAGGCATCACACCACTCAGGGGCTGACTTTATTGCGTTCTTATAATACTCGATCGCATCCTCAACAAAGCCACCATCATACATGATCTTGCCCATATAGTAGTTGGCCTCAGGGTCTTCAGGGTCGATCTTCAGGGCCTCTCCCATCTCGATCACCGCACGACCCATATCCCCAGGCTGACCGCGCCTCCTGTAGAGCAGGGCAGAGGCTATAAGACTGTCAACAGAGAGCTTCAGACGGCTTCCGCACTCTCCACAGTATTTATTACCCTCTGGATTCTCTGTGCCACACTTCTTGCATATCATGATATCACCCCTTCTTTATATTCACCTCGCAACCCTCAACCCCTGGAGCCTTTGTCACAGGATCGAGGGTATAACCCATCAGGCTGAAGACGCCCTTGCCCTTAAAGTGATTGCTGAGGAAGACCACATTATTATCAATCGATTCGTCCACCTTCACCCTCACCCTCATCTCCCCAACATTGGTTGAGATTATAACATCATCGCCATCATTAATACCAAGGCCCTGCGCCTCTCCCTGACCAAGCCTCAACAATGGTGCAGGGCATATCCTGGTCAGGATCGGAGACCTCTGGGAGATCGTCCCTGAATGAAAGAGGGGCCTATCGACACAGAGATAGAGCCTACCATTATATCCCCTTCCATCAGGCCTTATATGCATCGCCTCTATCGACCGTCCCTTAAATGGCTCTCCTTTATAAGGCCAGAGCCTGTCTCCTGCCTTTATCTCATCATATGTGAGTCCTCTGTGCAGGGGTGAGACCCTGGCGATCTCATCCATGATATCGCCTGCACTTGAGTAAGCCATCCAGCAGCCCATCCTCCCTGAAACCCTGGAGAGTATCATCCAGTCATCCATGCCTGCTGGGTTATTCACCGCCTTTGGCAGATACTGTATCCTCCTTTCAAGGTTGGTATAGGTTCCCTCCTTCTCGGACCATCCGATGGCAGGGAGTACCACATCTGCAATCTCGGCGGTCTCTGTCATGAATATATCCTGGACCACAAGGAGGTCAAGGTTGCCCAGTGCATCCCTTATGGCCTTGCCATTCGGCAGATTAAATACAGGGTTTTCACCCATTACATACAGGGCCTTTATCCTCCCTGCCCTTGCACCATCGATAATCTCCATGAGTGTCAGGCCCTTGCCATCAGGTATCTGAGCCCCCCATGCCTCCTCATACCATGCCTTGAACTCTGCAATGGGCCTGCCACCTGGAAGCATATCAGGGACACAGCCCATGTCTATGAGGCCCTGCTCATTCGGCCCCTCTGAAAGCAGATAGAGCCTTGCCCCAAGAAGGAGGGTGAGGCCTGCAATCAAAAAGAGTATGCTGTGCCCATCCGTCCTCTGGACAAGGTCCATCCCGAGGATGATCGATGGATTGCTACAGTCCAAGAGCATATCCCTGAGTTCATCAAGGCCANTAAGGGTGAGATCGCCGCCTGTTGATAACCTGCTGAGCCCGTCCTCCATGGGGTGGCCTTTTACCTTGTCTTTTCTATCTTTACAAACCTCAAGAAGGAGCCTGTTGAGGATATCTGCCTCCCTGAACGGTGGTGGCGTGAGCCTGAGTGTTGTGAACCTTGCGAGACCAGGTGCGTGCCCGATCACAACCACCTTCCCACCCCTCCTTGAGGCCTCCCTGACCTCAAGGCCGAGCACGGGGTTTATGGCTGTTGGGTCTCCTCCAAGGACGAGCACGACATCTGAACCCCTTATATCACCTATGATATTGGCGGTTATCCCCTGGCCAAGCAGTCCCTCAAGATACCCCTGGGCTGCTGCAAAGCCAGTCCTTGATATAGAGTCTATATTATTCGTCCTGCAGGCAAGCCTCATGAACTTCTGGAACACATAGTTATCCTCATTTGTGCACCTTGGTGATGCGATACCGGCTATTGCAGAACCACCACTTCCATCCCTGACCTCAAGGAGCCTTCTGGCAACAAGATCCAGTGCCTCATCCCATGAGGCAGGCTGGAGCCTTCCATCCTTCCTGATCAGTGGCTCCCTGAGCCTGTCACCGGCCTTCAGGAACCCATATCCGAACATACCCTTTGAACACAGTATCCCGTTATTGACACCAAGCCCTGGCCTTGACCACACCCTCTTGATCGCCTCATCCCTTATATGCAGGAGCAATGTGCAACCAACCCCACAGTATCCACAGATAGTCCTTACCTCCCTGTCCATCTGCCACGGCCTGTAGCTGTATATATATTCCCTGCTCAATATCGAGCCAACAGGACAGGCGAGCATACAGTTGCCACAATACTCACAGTCAAAGGACCTGCCCGAGAATGGCTCCATCCTTGTCCTCCCTCCCCTTGAGACCATCGTGATGGCAGATGCACCCTGCACATCAGCACACATCCTCACACACCTCGTGCAGGAGATACACCTCTCCATATTCCTCGCAAAGACAGGATCATCATGACTCTCTGGCACCTTCCTCTTCTCCTCCTGGAAACGGCTGACCGGCGGGCCATACATCATGGTGGCATCCTGCAGTTCACACTCACCTGCCTTGTCACAAACAGGACAGTCAAGGGGATGGTTTATAAGGAGGAATTCAAGGATCGAACGACGAGCCCTTCTGATGATATCAGACTCTGTCCTCACCACCATCCCATCAGCAGCCATGAGGGTGCAGGACGTCATCAGCTTTGGCATCTTCTCGACCTCAACAACGCACAGCCTGCATCCACCGAACGGCCTGAGGAGTTCGTGATTACAGAGCGTGGGTATCCTGATGCCTGCCTTCCGTGCCGCCTCAAGCACCGTCACAGGCCTCTCAAGCCTTATCTCCCTCCCATTTATCGTTATGGTTATCATTGTTGTATTAGCCACCTTTGCATCTTGATCTTCCTGCTATGTGTTCCTCAAACTCATACTCAAAGTGCTTCAACATGCCCCGTAATGCACCTGCTGCACCATCGCCAAGGGGACAGAATGTCTTGCCCATCATATCCTCTGATATATCCCTCAGGAGTTCGATGTCTCCAGGCCTGCCGTTGCCCTTCTCGATGCTCTCAAGGATCCTCCTCAACCACCCCGTCCCCTCCCTGCAAGGGGTGCACTTGCCACATGACTCATGCTCAAAGAACTTCATTATCCTGTGCATTACCTTCACCATGCAGACGGTCTCATCCATCACTATTACGGCAGCAGAGCCGAGCATACTCCCTGCCTTTGGCATGGAGACGAAGTCCATCCTGCAGTCTATCATGCTGGCAGGCAGGACAGGGGTTGAAACACCACCAGGGATCACTGCCTTGAGCTCTTTATCATTCCTTATGCCACCTGCATGGGTATATATAATCTCTCTGAGAGTGGTCCCCATGGGCAGCTCATAGACACCAGGCCTGTTAACATGGCCACTGACACAGTACAGCTTCGGCCCAGGACATTCAGGATTGCCGATCTTGGAATAGGCCTCTCCCCCTATCTCGACTATATAGGGTATGTTCGCAAGGGTCTCCACATTGTTCACTATTGTGGGCATCCTCCACGCCCCCACATTCACAGGGAAGGGGGGCTTGTTCCTTGGCTGCCCCCTTTTACCCTCTAAGGAGTCGATAAGTGCTGTCTCCTCGCCACAGATATATGCCCCTGCGCCCTGATGCACGGTGAGGTGAAACCTGACATCCCTTCCGAGTATATTCTCCCCAAGGTAGTTCCTCTCATATGCCTGCCTGATCGCCCTGTCGAGTATCTCCTTTGCCTTGGGATATTCTGCCCTCAGGTAGATATAACCATACTCGGCCTTCAGGGCATATGCAGAGATTATCATGCCCTCTATCAATAAGTGAGGGTTCCTCTCAAGTATCGGCCTGTCCTTGAATGTCCCTGGTTCACCCTCATCGGCATTGCATATAAGGTATTTGGGGAACTTCGGGTCAGCAATGGCAAAGCCCCATTTCATACCTGTTGGGAAGCCTGCACCACCCCTGCCCCTGAGGCCTGACTTCTTGACCTCCTCGATTATATCCTCAGGCCTCATATCAAATGCCTTCGAGACATTTCTGTAACCGCCGGCCTTCAAATATTCGTCAATCTCGGCAGAGTTGGGGTTCTCTATGTTCTTTAACAATACCCTCTCCATATCACCCTACTTATACCGTTCCAGTATCTCCACTATCCTCTCCTCGGTAAGGTTGTCATAAAAATCACTATTGACAAGCATGGCAGGCGCTGTCCCACAGGCACCGATGCACTCCATTATCACGAGTGAGAACCTCCCATCCTCTGTAGTGCCACCAGGCTCAAGGCCATATCTGTCCTTGAGAAGATCAACCAGCCTCTCTGCGCCAAGGAGCATGCATGAGACATTTGTGCAGAGCTGGATTATGTGCCTGCCCATCGGCCTGAACCTGAACATGGAATAGAAGGATGCTGTGCCCTTCACCTCTGCCTCTGTAAGATTGAGGAGCCTTGCAACAGACCTCATCACATCATCACTCAGCCAGCCAAACTCCCTCTGGGCGATGTGCAGGGCTGGAAGGAGGGCAGCCCTTGAATCAGGATACCTCCTCCTTATCTCCTCAAGCTCCTTTATGGCCGTCTCACTGAACATGCCCCGGGCCATTACCTGTCACACTCTCCCATCACTATGTCTATCGAACCGATATTTGCGATAACATCTGCCACAAGCCCACCCTCACACAGCCTGGGTAGTGCTGATATATGGACGAATGAGGGAGGCCTTATCCTCAGGCGATAGGGTCTGCCCGTCCCGTCACTGACTATATAGAAACCGAGCTCGCCCTTTGGGACCTCTGTGGCAACATATATCTCACCCTCAGGTGCTGTCATTGGCCCCTTTGTAATGAGCACAAAGTGGTGGATGAGCTGTTCCATGTTTGTAAGGACTGCATCCTTTGGAGGGAGGACAAACTTTGGTGCATCTGCCATTATTGGCCCATCAGGGATCTGTTCGATACACTGTCTTATAATGGAGTTTGACTGCCTGAACTCCTCCATCCTCACACGATAACGGTCATATATATCACCATTCTTACCTGTAGGGACCTCCCACTTTACCTTGTCATATACACAATAGGGCATGAACTTCCTCACATCATAGGGCACCCCTGAGCCCCTGATAACAGGGCCACTGAGCCCCATGTTAATGGCCTCCTCAGCGGTTATCACCCCTATGCCCTTTGTCCTCTTGAGCCATATACGATTCTTGTCGATAAGCGTCTCGTACTGCTCTATCCTCATCGGAAACTCCTCTGTAAAGGCATACAGATCCTCAAGCCACTGCTGATCCACATCCTTTTTAACACCACCTATCCTGGTATAACTCACTGTCAATCTTGCTCCACACAGCCTCTCAAGCAACTGCTGCAGCTTCTCCCTCTCTCTGAAGCAGTAGAGGAATACCGTCATGGCGCCTATATCAAGGGCGTGTGTCCCGAGCCAGAGTAGATGGCTCAGTATCCTTGTTACCTCAGCCACTATGGTTCTTATATACTGTGCCCTCTCCGGCACCTTTATACCAAAGAGCCTCTCTACAGCCACACAATAACCGATGTTATTGGCCATTGATGATATATAGTCGAGGCGGTCTGTGTGTGGTATTATCTGGAGATAATTCAGCTGCTCTGTGTGCTTTTCAACACCCCTGTGAAGATAACCCACATATGGGGTGCATTTGACAATCGTCTCTCCATCGAGTTCAAGGACGAGCCTGAGGACCCCATGGGTGGCAGGATGCTGGGGCCCCATATTGAGCGTCAACTCCCTTGTTGTTACACGGGAGTTATCCCCTAATCTCGTCTTCTCCATGGCCATTCATAATATTGAATGTAAAACTACCTGCTGGAGCCAACCAGCGCTATGTTATGTTCCACTCCCTGTCGTGCTCGTGCAACCTCTTGACCTCCTCAAACCCCTTCCACTCCCATCCCTCAGGGCCTGTCACTGGGTAGTCCTTTCTGAGGGGGAACCCCTCCCAGTCCTCTGGAAGGAGTATCCGTCTGAGGTCAGGATGACCTTTAAAGACGATGCCGAACATATCATAGGTCTCTCTCTCGTGCCAGTTAGCACCCTTCCATATCTCTGTCACTGAATCAATAGAGGGATCATCCTCAGGAACCAGTGCCTTGATCCTTATCCTGTGCCTGTGGATGAGGGAGTACAGGTTATAAACGACCTCGAAGCGGAAGCCTCTTCTGCCAAGGTAGTCAACACCACACAGGTCCGAGAGATAGTTCATATTTATCCCTGGCTCATCGTGGAGGTATCTGCATATCTCCTTTATCCTTTCCCTCCTCACAACCACAGAGACCTGTCCCCTGAACTCTATGACATCAAGCACCTCCTCAGGGAACCTCTCCTTCAGCCTCTCTGCTATCTCCAGAGGTTCCATCTACCTCCACCTCCCCCACCTCATGTGTTCTTTCTCTATCTTCTTCTGGAGCTTGAGCAGGCCATCTATCAATGCCTCTGGCCTTGGAGGGCAGCCAGGCACATAGACATCAACAGGCAGGAATGTATCACAGCCCTGCACTACCGAATAGGTCCTGTATATGTTCCCTGAACATGCACAGCTACCCATCGCTATCACATAGCGGGGTTCGGGCATCTGGTCATATACCCTCCTGACAACAGGTGCCATCTTCTTTGTTACTGTACCGGCGATGATTATGACATCTGCCTGTCTTGGTGAGGCACGGAAGATGATCCCAAAGCGGTCAAGGTCATAGTGGCTTGCGCCTGTGGTCATCATCTCGATGGCACAGCAGGCAAGCCCGAATGTCATGGGCCATAGAGATGACTTCCTCCCCCAGTTGATGACCCTGTCAAGGGTGGTTACTATGGTATTGCCTCCGGGGATGACCCTTATCCCCTTCTCAACCTCTACCAGGTCTGGACCCTGCCCCTTCAATCCCATTCAAGTGCCCCTTTCTCCCATGCATAGATATATCCGACCAGCAGCATGAATATAAATATCATCATCTCTATGAACCCAAAGAGTCCCAGCTTATCAAAGGCAACAGCCCAGGGATACAAAAAGACCACCTCCACATCAAACACCACAAAGAGCATGGCTATCACATAGAACCTGACCGAGAACCTGTATCTTGGCTCCCCAACAGGCTCAATACCTGACTCATATGGGGAGAGCTTCAATGGATAGGGCCTCCTGGGCCTCAGTATCACACCCATGACCAGGGGCAAAAGGCCTATAAGGGTGGCCACAAAGAGGACGATAATGACAGGTATATAATCTATCGGGACATATTCTCCGGGCATACCAACAGATTTTATACATAAAAACATCTCGGTATGTCAACAGGAAATTTTTGGTCTGTCCTGGATATATACTTTTAAAAGTCAAACTTGATATTATAATTAAAAGGACATGGATACAGAAACCGCCCACTCTCTCTTTGATAAAAGACCTCTATCCTCCCTGTTCTTGATCGAGAAGACATCCTTAAATTTATGAAAGGGTTTGAACAGGTCGATATATCAGGCGATGTTGGCCTCAGGGTATGGGGCAGGGGCATGGAGGAGCTGTTTGAGAATGCAGCAATCGGGATGGCGGATCTGATAACCGACACATCCAACATAAAGGAAGAGGAGGTCAGGACAATCCATATCCAGGCAGAAGGCATAGAGTCCCTCCTTGTGCAATGGCTCAATGAGCTGATATACATCTTTGATACCAGTGGCTTTATCGGTAAGAGGTTCAGGGTCGAGATCAAAGACAACTCCCTCAGGGCCGAGGTACAAGGTGGCAATTTCGATCCCTCAAGGGACGAGAGGAGGCTCCTGCTCAAGGCTGCCACATATCACGGATTATCATTGAGGAGGGGTGACGACCGGTATGAAGCGATGGTGATATTTGATATATAATAAAAACACAGAAAGGGGGTGAGACCATGGGGATAGATGGCATAAGAAGGGTTGATGATGTAAGGCTTGAGATCCCCCAGGACTTTAAGGAAGGGATGAGGACAAAGGGCATCATCTATGTTGATGAGGTGCTCGAGAAGGAGCTCGAAGACCACTCCATAGAGCAGGTTGCAAATGTGGCCACACTCCCTGGTATACTGGGCCATTCGCTCGCGATGCCCGACATACATACAGGTTATGGCTTTGCCATAGGAGGGGTTGCTGCATTTGACATCAAACAGGGGATAATCTCTCCTGGTGGGGTCGGCTATGACATAAATTGAGGGGTAAGGCTCCTCAGGACCAACCTCGAAAAGAAAGAGGTGGTCCCGAGGATAAAAGACCTCGTGGAGGTCTTATACAGAGAGATACCAACAGGTGTGGGCTCAAAGGGCAGGCTGAGGCTCACCACACAGGAGCTCAAGAAGGTGCTCCTCAGGGGTGCACAATGGGTGGTTGAACAGGGCTTTGGAGATCGTGAAGACCTTGAGCACACAGAATCAGGTGGATACATAGAGGGTGCGGACCCAGATGTCATAAGCAGAAAGGCATATGAGAGGGGGAGCCCACAGCTTGGGACCCTTGGCTCAGGGAATCACTTCACAGAGATACAGTTCGTTGATGAGATATATGACGAAAAGGTAGCGAACAGCCTTGGACTATTCAAAGATCAGATAACCGTCATGATACACACAGGCTCAAGGGGGCTCGGTCATCAGGTATGCACGGACTTTCTTGAGGTAATGCAGAGGGCTGCACAGAGGTACGGTATAAAACTCCCTGACAGGGAGCTTGCATGCGCACCCTTCAACTCTCAGGAGGCAAGGGATTATTTCTCGGCCATGAATGCATCTGCAAACTATGCATGGGCGAACAGGCAGTACATAATGCACTGGGTCAGGGAGACATTCATGAGGGTCTTTAATACAGGGCCAAAGGGCATCGGCATGAGTCTTGTATATGATGTGGCGCATAATATCGCAAAGATCGAGGAACACACTGTAAATGGCAGAAGGGTTAAGGTCATCGTCCACAGGAAGGGTGCAACAAGGGCATTTGCACCAGGCCACCCTGAGTTGCCCCCTGTGTATAGAGAAACGGGCCAGCCTGTGATAATACCTGGTGATATGGGAAGGGCATCGTTCGTGCTTATCGGAACAGAGAGGGGCATGACAGAGGCCTTTGGTTCAACATGCCATGGCGCTGGAAGGCTGCTCTCAAGACACCAGGCGATAAAGAAGGCAAAGGGCCGCTCGATAAGGAGAGAGATGGAGGACATGGGCATAATAGTGAGGGCAGCAGGCAGGGGAACACTCGCCGAGGAGATGCCGGAGGCATACAAGGACATATCCAATGTTGTTGAGGTTGTCCACAGGGCAGGGCTGTCCAAAAAGGTTGCAAGGCTGAGACCCCTCGGGGTTATAAAGGGGTAGGAGGGGAGATTGACTATTGAGGTAGGATCGTATCAATGAGCAGGACAGGATTAAGGATAGGGAGGATACCATATGTGAACCTCTTCCCTTTTTTTTATTATCTCGAGACCCGATGCGATAACTCATTCTATAGATTTATAAATGGCCATCCATCAAGACTGAACCGGATGCTTCGTGAAGGCCTGATAGATATAAGTCCATCCTCATCCATTGAATATCTAAAGAACAAGGATATATATTCCATACTTCCCTTTCTCTCAATCAGTTCCGAAGGCAGGATAGACAGTATCCTTCTCTTTTCAAAATACCCCCTCGATGAACTTGATGGCCAGATGGTGACGCTCTCATCAGATTCGGATACCTCGGTTGTGCTTCTGAAGATAATCCTGAAGGAATTTGAGGGCCTGAGGTGCAACTTTAGAACCGTGAACTGCCGTGGTATAAAGAACCCTTTATCCATATCATCTGCCGTGCTCCTCATCGGAGACACAGCGATGAAGGAGGCAAAGAGACTGAGACAACAGACAGCGGACAGAGAAGATTCGTCAATACATATCTATGACCTTGGTGAGCTGTGGCATAAACATACAGGCCTGCCCTTTGTGTTTGCACTGTGGATAGTGAGGAATGAGAGCCTTGATAAAAAGGAAGGGCTTGTCAAAAGATTATCCCTTGACCTTTACAATGCAAGGGAATATGCGTCCCGATACCTTGGAATCCTGGCAGACAGTGCACCACAGAGACAATGGCTGAGCAAGAGGGAGCTTGTGGAGTACTGGGAGAATATCTCCTATGAGCTCACAGAGAGACACATCGAGGGCCTAACACTCTTTGAAAGGTACGCCATAAAACATCACCTTATTAAGGACACACACCCCTAAAGTATAATAAAAGAGTGAACGCCGTCTCATATCTCTCATCTACATTAAAATGCATATGTCAGGTTCAACATCCATGCCTTGATCTCTGTCCTGCTTTCAGGGAAGACCGCAAGGATGGCGTCCCTCTCTATGACATCACTCTCATCGAGTCTGAGCAATGTATAACTGAACCCTGTATAAAGATCTAATCTACCACCAATCCGATACATAATCCCTATACCCCCATCAAGGCATGTCCCATGGGTCCTGAACTCAAACTCAGGCAGGGCCGTATTCTCTATCATTGCATAAGGATAATAAGAATAGGCAACCCTTCCGTCAACCGCCCATCTATGGATCTTATATCCAGCGCCAATCCCAGCCCCCATCCTTATGAGGCTGAAGTCCTCCTCCACCTCTCCATCCAGCAGGATACCGTTCAAGACAAACTCATCCCTCCTGAAGTTCAGTCCATCCCAGCCACCGGAGATATAGACCCTGTAATAGAGGCTATCAAGGGTGTCCTTATATCCAAACCTGAGGTCATAAAACTGGCCAAAGACCCTTATGTCATTCTCCTGGACCTCCACCCCCTCCTCCCTCCACCTCTCCTTACCCCCAAGACCCCACAACCAGTCTGTTGTGAGGTTGATAAAGAGGTTCCTCCTGGCCTTGGGGGTATATTCTCCTGAGAGGCCGACGAGTATGGCAGGCTGTGTGGAGCCTGCCTCTATCTCAGCACCCATCGAGGAGGTATCCTCCTTATAGTAGAATGCTCCATAACCAGCATGGAGTCCTATCCCGATGTCTGCCGCATATGTGGTGGAGCCCACACACAGGAGACCCAAGAGAGTCGCTATAATCCTGCCCTTCATGATCTTAATCGAACTCGGGGAAGACCCTCAATGTGAATGGCCTTCCATCACTGAGCTCTGTCGTTGCAGATAGTATCCCGCCTTCGATATAACCAAGTCTAAAACCGTCAAAGCCCTCTCTCACAAGGCCCTTTGCATCTGCCGGACAACCTGCCTCACACCCTGCAACACCCCTGATCATCCTTGGTATCAGGCCTTCAAGGTCTGTCTCTTTCAGGTCATAACCCACCCTCTCTGCAAACACCCTTATATCAGCCACCACCTGATTAAGATCAAACCTGTATGGGTTCTTGATGTTGATGGTCAAGGACTCATTACCAATGCGTACATCTATCTCCATAAAAACCCTCCTTAATATATTTAAAATCCCCTTATATACCCCTTCTTCTCAAGAAGATACTGCTGGAGCTGTCTCAACGCCATCGCCCTGTGGCTTATAGCGTTCTTCTCATCCTCTGTCATCTCGGCAAAGGTCCTGTCATACCCCTCTGGATAAAACAGGGGGTCATACCCAAAACCCCTCTCTCCCCTGGGCCTCCTCCCTATCCTGCCCCTTACATAGCCATGGAAGGTCTTCACCTCATCCCTCGAGACATAGGCTATACAGCATACAAACCTTGCTGTCCTCTTATCATCAGGAACGGCCTCCATCTCCTTCAGGAGCTTCTCATTATTGGCCGCATCATCTGCATCCTCACCTGCATACCTTGCAGACCTCACACCAGGGGCGCCACCAAGGGCATCGACCTCAAGCCCTGAGTCATCGGCTATCGTTGTTATGCCTGTATGATTGAATATATGCCTCGCCTTCTTCAGTGCGTTCTCCTCAAATGTCCTGCCATCCTCCACCACATCCTCAAACGCAGGGAAGTCATCGAGGCTGTAGAGCCTGGAGGCGATCCCCATGACCCCGAGTATCTTCCTCATCTCCTCGATCTTCTTCTTATTCCTCGTTGCGATCACTATATCCATAATAAATTTTAATTGACGACCGTTGACCTCCTGAGCCTTGCTGCCAGCCTTATCGCCTCGATCATGCTTGAAGGGTCTGCCATATTCCTCCAAGCGATATCAAAGCCTGTCCCGTGATCAGGGGATGTCCTTATAATCGGCAACCCAACAGTGACATTGACCCCTTTATTGAATTCGAGCATCTTGAACGGGATCAGCCCCTGATCGTGATACATCGCCACTATTATATCAAAATCCCCCATGTATGCCCTGTGGAAGAGGACATCAGGCGGATATGGTCCCGAGACGTTCATACCCTGATCCTGGGCCTTTTTAATTGCAGGCATAATCATCTCTATCTCCTCCCTGCCAAGCAGTCCACCCTCTCCGGCATGGGGGTTAAGGCCTGCAACCGCTATCCTTGGCTCCCTGATCCCGAGCATATCCATACCCTTTTTGGCGAGCATTACTGACCTGAATACGGCATGATCATCTATCCTCTCCGGCACATCCCTGAGCGGCACATGGATGGTGCAGAGTATCACCCTCAGCCTCTCACCAACGAACATCATCGCATACTCCGATGCCCTGGTGAGCTCGGCGAGCATCTCTGTATGGCCTGGCCATGGATAGCCTGCCATCCTGAGGGACTCCTTTGAGATGGGCGCTGTTACTATGGCATCAACCTCTCCCATTAGTGCGAGCTCAACCGCCTTCTTTATGCACTCCACAACAGCCCTGCCCGAAGCCCTGGAGGGACCGGGATCGACAGGAACAGATGGACCTGCCTTTATCACCCCTATCCTCCCTCTCGATCTATGATCAGAGGGGGCTGAGAGCTCTTCAATATCCGAGTCTGTTCCGGTAAGCTCTATAGCCTTCTGTATAACATCGATATCCCCTATTACAACAGGACTGCATATCCCCCTTATATCATCCCTGGATACAGCCTTTACGATTATCTCAGGTCCGATACCACCAGGCTCTCCCATGGTTATCGCTATCCTCTTCATCAGGAAGAACCTACCTTTTACTACCAGCACCCCTTGGAAGCGCCACTATTGCATCGATCTCTATCTGGACATCAAGAGGCAACCTTGCTGCCTGAATGGTCGTTCTTGCAGGTGGCCTCTGGGGGAAATACTTCCTGTAGACCGTATTAAATCTATCAAAGTCATCCATATCAGACAGGTAGCATGTCACCTTCAGGACGTCACTCATCCGACCGCCTGCATCCTCAACGATGATCTTGAGGTTCTCAAGCACTGCCTCTGTCTCCTCCTCTATCGTGCCCCTCACTATAAGGCCTGTCTCGGGGTCGATGGGTATCTGTCCTGATACATACAGGACATCATCATTTATGACAGCCTGTGAATATGGACCCTTTGGCCTGGGTGCCCTGTCAGAATAGAATATCCTCTTCATGATGGGTTCTCCTTTAAAGGTTTTACATATTATAAAGCATCATGGGCCAAGATGAAACTCCCTTGAAAGGCACGAATCTCACACTAAAGGGGTTTGAATTTGATTAAAAATGCTGCTAAACTTAGATTTACCACGGTATCTCTCGAGGGTCAATGATGCTTGAGAAGACATTTTATAACAACACCGTCCAGCAGTGGATAATCGCAATAATCATCGCCATCCTCTCGCTGGTTGTCATCAGGATCCTGAGGGGTGTCATCCTCCATCGCCTAAGGGTGATCTCTGAGAAGACCACCACAGAGATCGACGATCTGATAACCGACCTGCTCCAGAGGACAAAGTTCTTCCTCCTGCTTGCCGTTGCAATCTATATCGGCTCACTCGCCCTCTCATTACCCCAGACCCTGAAGGCCGTGATAACAAAGGTGGTGATTATAGCTATCCTTGCCCAGGGTGCGATATGGGGTTCAGGACTCATATCCTTCTGGATAAACCGATATAAAAAACGGAAGATCGAAGAGGGTGATACCGCCACTGCCACCACATTCACTGCGATGAACTTCGTCCTGAAGCTGATCCTCTGGTCGGTGATCCTGCTCCTCACCCTTGACAACCTCGGCTTTAATGTAACAACGCTCGTGGCAGGGCTCGGTGTTGGTGGTGTGGCTGTTGCCCTTGCCGTGCAGAATATCCTGGGTGACCTCTTTGCGTCCCTGTCCATCGTCCTTGACAAGCCGTTTGTTATCGGTGACTTCATCATAGTGGACAATTACCTCGGGACAGTGGAACATATAGGTCTTAAGACGACAAGGATAAGGAGTCTATCAGGTGAACAGCTCGTCTTCTCCAATGCAGACCTCCTGAACAGCCGTATAAGGAACTTCAAGAGGATGTATGAGAGGCGCGTGGTATTCACCATCGGGGTGGTGTATCAGACACCACCTGAGAAGCTCGCCCTCATACCCCAAATCATAAGGGAGATCATAGAGTCAAAGGAGCTTGCCCGCTTCGACAGGTCACATTTCAAGGAGTATGGAGACTTTTCACTGAACTTTGAGACCGTCTACTGGGTCAAGAGCCCTGACTACAATACATACATGGATATCCACCAGTCCATAAACATCGAGATATACAAGAGGTTCTCCGAAGAGGGCATAGAGTTTGCTTATCCAACACAGACCCTCTTTGTAAAGAGGGAGGACACCTGAATCTCAGACAGTGGATGACTCCTCATCAAAGTAGATGAGGCCAGTAACCTCTGAATTGTCAAGATCCCTCTCGATGACCCTCTCGATCCTTATCTGGCTTGATTTATACCAGTAAGGGATGGGTTCGATCTTCACAGGCGCTATGCTGTACGCCCTTGTATCCTGATAATAGTCCCAGTCCTGATAGTGGTTGAACTCGTCTATGATATCTGTGATTACAAAGCCACACTGGTGGAGGAAACCCTGGATCTCATACCACTTATTCAACGATGCCTCCACCCTTGTAAGGCCGAAGTATCCAGCACCATCCCCCCTTAATGAGAGCATCCCCCTTAAAGCAAAGACCTTGAAGCCCTCGAGGCTCTCGGTGGGATCGGTAAAGAAGACATCAAAAGCTCCGACAAGGTCCTCGGGAAGGGGACGCCTCACATCATAACCCCTGACCTCAACCGTCCCTCCGGTGACATCCCTTATAAATGATGTGAGCCGTTCATCGATCTCAAGGACGACGATTCTCTCTGGCATGCCTGTAAGCCAGAGCCCTATTGAGAGCAGGTCGTCATCGCCTATCAAAACTATCTCCTTACCCTTTATATCCGCCCACCTGTGCATAAGGGCAACCCTTGCGATCGTGGTCTCCTCACTGACAAACCCCTGATCAAACTCCCTCAGGGCAGAGGGCCTGGCCTTTGCTATCTCCCTGAACCTCTTTAACAGATCGCTGTATCTATCCATATCCAGTCCCCTGCCATTACACCCTCTGCATCGGGACTCATCAAAGTCCACTGTGTCCTGAAGATCGAGTCCTGATAAATCCTTTGAGAACAGCACCCTGCCATCATCCACCCTCAGATAGCCCTTATCTATCAGGGAACTCAAGACCTCGGCCACCACTGGCAGGGGTTGTCTTGAGAGCTCAACGATCCTCCAGAAGTTGGAGGACTTCTTTATCGAACAGATGATCCTGCCCAGCTCCTTGCTGGAGAGGGTCCTGCCATGTTTTAAAGAATCGGTTAATACGGCCTCCTCCCTCAATCCCCTCCTCGCACGCATATCTCACCTCCTGCATCTTTAAGATTGTCCTTCATTATTCTAACAATCTCCCTTCTTAAATTGTAGCCTTGTGGAAGGAAATTTTATGAATGGCCAGCCCCTCTGAGAGAAAGGGGCAGTGTGAAAGATCAGTCCTGTCCGGCCTCACTGGCCGCCCTCTGCAGGGCCTCCCAGTCCCTGTCTATATCCTCCTGGATCTGCCTCAGCATCCACTCATTCTCGGGCGAGAACAGGTGCTTGAACCTCCCCTGAGGCTTCAGGAACTCCTCTATGGGCTTCTTCTCCTTTGGCTTGAACGTGATCCTCGTCACCCCATCCTCGACCTCGTACAGGGGCCAGTAGCATGTCTCAACAGCAAGCCTGCTCAGCAGGATGGCATCGTTCGTCTTTGACCTCCATCCACGATTACAGGGTGATATGACGTTTATGAACTTTGGACCCTTTATCTCAAGGGCCTTTCTAACCTTCTTTATAAAATCTGCCCAGTGTGATGGTGATGCCTGTGCCACATAGGGTATACCGTGCGCAGCCATTATCCTGGTAAGGTCCTTCCTCTTCTGTAGCTTGCCGGGTATAACACTGCCAGCAGGGCATGTGGTCGTGTTTGCACCAAACGGTGTTGCACTGGAACGCTGGATACCTGTGTTCATATATGCGCCATTGTCATAACATATGTAGAGCATGTCATGCCCCCTCTCCATCGCACCTGAGAGGCTCTGGAAGCCGATATCATATGTCCCGCCGTCGCCACCAAAGGCTATAAACTTTATCTCTCTGTCAATCCTGCCCTTCTTCCTCAGGGCCCTGTACATGGTCTCGACACCCGCGATCGTTGCTGCTGCGTTCTCGAATGCACTGTGTATCCATGGGATCTTCCATGCGGTATAGGTGGAGATGCATGAGGAGACCTCAAGGCACCCTGTTGCATTTGATGCAATGATGGGATAGTCCGTTGCCATGAGCACCTGCTTCACCACAATAGGTGCCCCACAGCCTGCACACATCCTGTGGCCATGGGTGAAACGATCCTCCTTCTTTGAGAGTTCCTTGAGGCTGACTGGTTTTGGTTTGGTCTCTGTTGCCATAATTACTCCCTCACACCTATATACTCCTTGATGGTCTTTACCCTGCCTGTCTCTACTATCTCTTTAAGCTCCTCAAGCACCTGCCCTGCATGCTCAGGCAGGAAGTCCCTTCCACCGAGCCCGTAAATCTTGTTTATCAAAAACGGCCTTTTATCAAGATGCAGCGTAGCAGAGGTTATCTCAACAAACAGGGGACCATACGCACCAAAGGAATCTGCCCTGTCCAGGACAGCAACCGCCTTCGCATTCCTCAGTGCCTCAGCCACCTCCTCATAGGGGAATGGCCTGAAGAGCCTCGGCTTCAGAAGGCCTGCCTTTATCCCCCTGTCCCTGTAATGGTCTATGACATCCTTTGCGGTGCCTGCCGCAGAGTTGAGGATGACCATGACCAGATCTGCATCCTCAAGCCTGTATGACTCGAAGAGACCATATCTCCTGCCACTTATCTTCTCAAACTCAGAGGCGACCTCGAGCACGACCCCCTTCACCCTCCCCATGACCTCATGCTGTGCCCTCTTGTACTCATGATAGAGGTCAGGGAGGATCAATGGCCCATAGCTCTTTGGATTATCAACATCAAGGAGCGGGTTCATGGGCCTGTACTCACCGACAAACTCCCTCACCACCTCATCATCCAGATACTCCACCCTCTCTATAGAATGGCTTATGATAAAGCCATCGAGACATACCATCACCGGCAGCCTGATGTCCATATGCTCGGCAATCCTGAATGCCTGGATGATATTGTCATACGCCTCCTGTGCGTTCTCGCTCCAGAGCTGTATCCAGCCCGAATCCCTTGCACCCATTGCGTCTGAATGGTCACCATGTATATTAAGGGGTGCTGAAAGCGCCCTGTTCACCACAGGCATTACAATGGGCAGCCTGTCACCTGCTGCTATAAAGAGCATCTCCCACATAAGCGCAAGCCCCTGTGAGGATGTAGCAGTTATCACCCTTCCTCCTCCAGCGGCTGCACCTATACATGCGCTCATGGCACTGTGCTCACTCTCAACAAGGATCATCTCGGTATCCACCTGTCCATTCGACACAAACCCCGCAAACCTCTGCATCATATCGGTCTGTGGCGTGATCGGATAGGCTGCACACACATCAGGGTTCACCTGCCTTAACGCCTCTGCGCCTGCCTCATTGCCTGTTACGGCCACAACCCTTGCCATCTACTTGCCCTCCTCCTGCATCTCAATGGCCTTCTTGCCCTTTTTGCCAGGGCACTCAAGTGCACAGATACCGCATCCCTTACAATAGTCGTAATTAAAGCCCTTCATCTTACCGTCCTCGACGATAACGGACATATCAGGACAGAACATCCAGCAGAAGAGGCAGTGGATACAATTCTCCTCCTTCCACACAGGCCTGAAGGCCCTCCATGAACCTGTCTTGAACTCTACCGCATTTCCTGCCTCAAGGATGACCGAACCAGGGGTCAGCCTCTTCCAGAATGGCTCACTCATCCCTCTCTCACCTCCGCATATCCCCTTCTGACTGCCTCAAGATTCCCATCTATGATCTTCTGTGAGAACTTCTTGCCAAAGCTCTTCCTCACATCCTCAAGCAATGATTCAAGCCCAACTATCCCTGTCACCCTTGTAACCGCCCCGAGCATCGGTGCATTGGGCAGTGCCCTCCCTATACAATCAAGGGCGATCTTTGTCGCATCCACTGTAAAGACCCTCTGTGTGGGCTTTGCCTTCAGCTTCTCCCTGATCTCCTTCGGATCTTTGGATGTATTCACCACAAATATGGCATCATCAACAGCCCCCTCGGTGACATTGACGCCATCAAGGAGGGTGGAGTCAACAATGCTGACCACATGGGGGTGGAGCACAGGACAATGCATCCTTATCTCCCTGGAGCTGATCCTGTTATATGCCCTCAATGGTGCACCTGCCCTTTCAGGCCCGTACTCTGGGAACGCCTGGACATGCCTTCCACCACTGAGGCACGCATCCGCCAGTATCTTTGCAGCGGTGACAGTCCCCTGCCCTCCCCTTCCGTGCCATCTTATCTCGATCATATCGGCCATTCCATCTCCCTCCGACCCGACTCTTAAAAAGAGAAGGAAATCTAATATAGCCTAAAAATACAATTATTTTCAACCACCCGCGTTAGATCACTGTTATTGTCCGCGAAGTTCCTTTGGTTAGATCAAAATTAATGTCCGTGAAAGATGATATCCTCCTGGGTATAAAAACACAAGCTT